>NZ_JBJJBV010000134.1:0-19848 GCF_045446735.1 Nocardiopsis protaetiae | reverse complement strand
CCGAAGGCGTCCGTTGAGGGTGGTGGAGGGTGACGAGAGGGAGGGACCGCGCCGAAGGCGTCCGTTGAGGGTGGTGGAGGGTGACGAGAGGGAGGGACCGCGCCGAAGGCGTCCGTTGAGGGTGGTGGAGGGTGACGAGAGGGAGGGACCGCGCCGAAGGCGTCCGTTGAGGGTGGTGGAGGGTGACGGGTGGGCGAGGCCGGCGGCGATGAGGTCGGCGGCGGTGGCCCCCTCGTCGGCGTCGCGGACCGGTGCTCCGCTCATCCACCGGATGAGACCGCTGACCTGCTGCGACGTGAGGCGGACGGCGCGGGTCGGGTCGGCGCCGATGAGGAGGTGTCCTTCGTCGGCGAGGCGGACGGTGCGGTCGAGCCGAACGCCGAGGCCGGTCGGCAGGGGGGAGCGGGAGGCCATGTCCTTTACCTTGACGGGTCGTCCCCGAAGTGCGCAAGACCCCCGCTTGGGACGGGAACCCCGACTCCGTTACCGCATCGTTACGGATTCTCCCGAGTCCCACCAGTCACGAAACCCGGTCCTTGACCGGTGTCATACCCTGGCCGAACACCCTCTTTAACCAGGTCAAGAGGGGTCGTTCCGACCCGGCCAGGTCGGCCGGGTCCCCGTGAGAGCACGGAGCGTATGCTATGCGCGAATACGCCCTTCAGTGTCGTGGGGCACATCCGATACCAGACGCGACCATTCGTCCCGGACCGCCCCCGCACCCCATCCGCCGCCCTCTCGCCGCGCGCCCGGTCGCGCGGTATCGCACCCCTCCCTGTACCCGGGGGCCTCGACCTGTGTGTCCGCCCCGCGCCGTGACCCGATCCGGGCATGGACGCGACACCGAGGGACAGGCGCCGCTCCGCCCTGTCCGCCGAGAACACACCGGGGAGTGAACAGCACATGACCGCAGCAGCACCCCACGATCCCCTCGTCCGCCCCGGTGTGCGCGGTGCGCCCGCACCGGAGCGGACCGCGACCGTCGACCCCTCTCCCGCGCACGATCCGAACATGGAAGAGCACAGCAGACCCGTCCGACGCCGCTTCCCCGGCCTGCCGAGCCAGATCGCGTACGCGCGCAGATTCGTCGTCCGGCAGCTGGCCGACTGCCCCGATCCCACCACCGCCACGCTGTTGACCAGCGAACTGGCGACCAACGCGATCACGCACAGCGCCTCGGGGCGCGCTACCGGCAAGTTCGAGGTGAGCGTCCACCGCGCCCCGGGCTGGGCCCGGGTGGAGGTGCGCGACCTGGGCAACCTGAACGAGACGCCCCGCCCCCAGCACCGGGACCCCTATGACACGGCCGAGCACGGCCGGGGCCTGGATCTGGTCGAGGCGCTCGCCGACAAGTGGGGCAGTGAGCCCCGCGGTGACGGGATGGGCCGCCAGGTGTGGTTCGAGCTGGTGTGGGACGAGGCCGACGAGGGCGAGTGACCTTCGGTCACTCGCCCGTCGCGGTGTCCTCCTCGGCGGCCGCGGGCGCCTGCGGCAGGCGGTAGCGCTCGTAGAGCAGGCGGGCGTAGTCCTTCGCCTCCTGGGAGGGTTCGGCGCCCAGTTCCTCGCGGACGAGGTCGTCGAGTGATTTCTTCTGCGTTTCCGTCATGGGTCGCAGCCTGCCGTTCCTGCGCCGATCACACAAATCAACGCTCCGGTCACAGAACGGCACCGTCTCCCCGCGAAAAGCGCGGGGCGCCCCGTGCCGGGGCACGGGACGCCCTTTCACCTGCGGCTTCTCGGGGTCAGCCGACGGTCTCCTTCTCGCGGACCGCTTCCATCTTCGCGGCGCGCTTGGAACGGCGCAGCTCCTCGCGGGAGGCCCGGCGGGCCGCCCGGCGCTGCTTGCCCCACTCCACCAGCTGGTAGAGGACGGGGACCAGGATCAGCGTCAGCAGGGTCGAGGTCACCAGGCCGCCGATCACGACGATCGCCAGCGGGGCGGAGATGAAGGCGCCGCCGCCGGTGACGCCCAGCGCCATCGGGGTCAGGGCCGCGATGGTGGCCAGGGCCGTCATGAGGATCGGGCGCAGACGGTGCCGGGCACCCTCCACGATCGCCTCCGTGAGCGGCATCCCCTTGTTCTGGTTCTGGTTGATCAGGTCCATGAGGACGATGGCGTTGGTGATGACGACGCCGATGAGCATCAGCATGCCGACCAGGCCGGCGATGCCCAGCGCGGTGTCGGTGACCAGCAGCAGCGCCAGCGAGCCGGTGATCGCGAACGGGATCGAGATCAGCAGCATGAACGGCTGGAGCAGGCTCTTGAAGGTCGCGACCATGATGAGGTAGCAGATGACGACGGCGGCCAGCATGGCCAGGCCCATCTGCATGAAGCCCTCGCTCTGCTCCTGGCTGACGCCGCCCAGGGTGGCGGTGGCGCCCTGGGGCAGCTCCAGCGTGTCGAGCACCTGCGTGATCTCGGCGCTGACCGCGCCCAGGTCGGAGGCGGTGACACTGGCCTCGACGGTGGTGCTGGTGATGCCGTCGATGCGGGTGAGCTGCGGCGGCTGCTCCACCTCGACCACGTCGGCGACCTCGGACAGGTCGACCGGCCCGGCGGTCGGCGACATGATCACCAGGTCTTCGAGCTCCTCGACGGTGGTCGGGGCCTCGACAGCGCGGACCACGATGTCGCGGCGGCTGTCGTCCACGGTGACGGTGCCGGTGCGCTGCCCGTTGAAGGCGGCGCTCACCTGGCCGCCGACGGCGGCCTCGCTCAGGCCCAGTTCGGCGGCCTTCTCGCCGTCGACGCGGACCTCCATGGCGGGCTGGGTGGCGGCGATGCCGTTGACGACGTCGGCGGTGCCGTCGATCCCCTTCAGCTCGTCCTCGACCAGGTTCGCAGCCTCGGCCAGGACGTCCTGGTCGTCGGCGGTCACCTGAATCTCGATGCCCGAGCCGGCGCCCATCGCGCCCATGGCGCTCATCGTCGGCTCGTAGTCGGTGTCCAGGTCGGCCAGGGAGTCGCGCAGCACCTCGCGGTTGCGCTCCTGGTCGGTGTCGGGGTCCGCGGTGATCGTGTAGTCGATCTGCGAGGCCCCGCCGCCGCCGAACGGGCCGGCCATGGCGTTGCCGCCGACGTTGGTCTGGTAGGACTCCACCCAGGCGAACCCGGCGAGCATCGCCTCGACCTTGACGGCCTCGGCGTCGGCCTCCTCCAGGGAGGTGCCGGGGGGCAGTTCCTGGGCGAGGGCGTAGGTGTTCTCCTCCGACTGGCCCATCCAGTCGGTCTCCAGCTGCCCGGCCATGGCGACCGTGCCGCCGAAGATGAGCGCGGAGGCGGCCAGGGTGAGGATGGTGGCCTGCTTGCGCTTGGTGGTGATCCACCGGATGACCGGCAGGTAGGCGCGCTGGAGCGGGCTGCGCAGCTCGCGTTCGGTCTCCTCGCGCTCGATCTGCTCCTGGGTGGCGTCGCCGATGTCGCGCGGCTTGAGGAACCAGTAGCAGAGCACCGGGATGATCGTGATCGACACGATCAGCGAGGCGAGCAGGGCGAGGCTGGCGGTGACCGCGAACGGCATGAACAGCTCGCCGACCATGCCGCCGACGAAGGCCAGCGGCAGGAACACGGCGACGGTGGCGAGGGTGGAGGAGACCACCGCGCCCGCGACCTCGCGGACACCGGTCTTGACCGCCTCCATCTTCTCCTTGCCGTAGTCCAGGTGGCGGCGGATGTTCTCCAGGACCACGATGGAGTCGTCGACGACGCGGCCGATGGAGATCGTGATGGCGGCGAGGGTGAGCATGTTGAGCGTGAAGTCGAACGCCTGCATGCCCAGGAAGGCGATGAGCACCGACACCGGGATGGACACCGCGGTGACCAGGGTGGAGCGGATCGACAGCAGGAAGACGAGGATGACGATGACCGCGGCGATCAGGCCCATGCCGCCCTCTTCGAGCATCGCGAGGATGGACTCGTTGATGTAGGGGGCCTGGTCGAAGACCACGCTGATGTCGATGTCGTCGCCGAGGATGGCGGCCTGCTCGTCCAGGACGCGCTGGACGCCCTCGGAGACCTCGACGGTGTTGCCGTCGGGGGTCTTGAGGATCATGATGCCGACGCTCGGGTCGCCGTTGACGCGGGCCAGCGTGGTGGCGTCGTCGCGGACGAGTTCGACGTCGGCGACCTCGGAGAGGCGGACGGGTTCGGGCTGGGCGGCCGGGGGCGCGCCGGGCATGGCCGAGGTGTCCCCCGCCGCGGGGGCGGCCGGGCGGATCCAGATGTCCTCGACCTGTTCGACGGAGGTGAACTGGTCGCCGGTGGTGACGTTGAGGGTGCGGCCGTCGGCGTCGATGTCGCCGCCGGGGATGAGCTGGCCGCTGCCCTGGAGGGCGTCGGTGATGTCCTGCACGCCGATGCCCGCCTGTGCCATCTCCTCCAGGTCGGGGGTGATGACGAGGTCGGAGGCGATGGCGCCGGTGATCATGGCCGAGCGGACGCCCTCGATGGACTCCAGCTCGGGGATGAGGTGGGTCTCCAGGGGTTCGACCATGCCCTGGTCGTCGCCGTCCTTGGCGCCGGCGGCGAGCATGACGACGGGCATCATGTCGAGGCTGAAGGAGGTGACGCTGGTGCTGACGTCGTCGGGGAGCATGCCCGAGACCTGGTCGACGGCGATCTGGGTCTGGCGGACCAGGTCGGCCTGGTCGGCGCCGTAGTCGAACTCGACGGTGACCTGGGCGAGTCCGCTGCTGGAGGTCGAGGTGACGGTGGTGGCGCCCTCGACGCCCTGGACGGCCTGCTCCAGGGGCACGGTGACCTGGTTCTCCACGACCTGCGGGGAGGCGCCCTGGTAGGAGCCGGTGACCATGACCATCGGGAGGGACATCTGCGGGAAGAGCTCCCGCTTGGCGGACGCGGCGGCGAGCACGCCGAAGAAGAGCACGGCCAGGGTGATGAGCAGTACGAGCGCCCGGTTCTTGAGCGACATGACCGCGAGGCTGTTCATCCGGTCGCCCCTTCTGTGCGGGGGGAGCCCGCGGGCGGGGTCCTGTGGGCCGATCTGGACATGAGAGGTTCTCGCTCCTACTCGATGCGGACGTTGGACCGGGCGGCGCCGTGTGCGCCGGGTCGCCGCTCCGGGCGGCGGCCGGGTCCTCGAAGTCGTGGGTGGGGATGCCGTTTCCGAGGTGTCGTCCTCGTCCGGGCGGGGCCGCCCGCGGGACCGTCCCGTCCCGCGGGTGCTCCGTCGGGCACTGCATCCGCCGGGCGCATCCCCACGATACGTCGCGTTATATCGGGACTTCTCGTCCTCGGCCGGGGATCGGGGGGCTTTCAGGGACGCGTCAGTCTTCTGTCAGGGTCGGGCCCTGACCAAAGTTAGGGACATTCGACGCAAGTCGGAGATTCCTCGGCGGGACGTGGGGGTTCGTCACGTTCCACCGGCCACGGGTCCCTGTAACGGGCATCACAGTGGCGGGTTCCGGTCATCCGCAACAGGGCAGGCCGGAGGGGCGGGAAGGAGAGGGAGGGGGCAGAGGGGGGACCCGGGACGGGAGCGCGGGGTGGGGGCGAAGGGCGGGGCGGGGGCGAAGAGCGGGGGGTGAAGGGCGGGGGTCAGCCCGCGCGGTGCTCGGCCCCGACATGGGGATGCCGTCGAGGATCGACCGCGGCTCGGGTCAGCCCGCGCGGCGCTCGGCCCCGGCGTCCGGTCCGGCCCCGCCCTCGGGGGTCTCGTGCGGGCGCCCGGTGCCCCAGACCACGCGCAGCAGGTCCTCCAGGGCGTGGGCGAGGGAGGTGTCGACCAGTTCGTAGGCGACCCGGCGGCCGTGGGCGTGGGTGCGCACGAGTCCGCAGTCCCGCAGGCAGGCCAGGTGGTTGGAGACGTTCTGGCGGGTCAGGCCCAGGTGGTCGGCCAGGTCGGCGGGGTAGCCGGGGCCGTCGAGGAGGGCCAGCAGGAGGCGGCAGCGGGTCGGATCGGACAGGGCGCGGCCGAGCCGGTGGATGGCGGACAGGCGCTGCTCGGAGGTCAACATGAAAACCATTGTACATAGCTTGCTGTATAGACAGTCCTCGCTGTATAAACAGTGGTGACTGAACCGACGCGCGCCCGCACACGGGCACGCGGACAAGGCGTACGAGCACGCGTACGAGAAGGGGGACCCATGGGCGCCGGACACGGCCATGGACACGGGCACGGGCACACCGCGGGGGCCGCCCACCGGGGACGGCTCGCGCTCGTCCTCGCGCTCATGCTCGGCGTCGCCGTCGTCCAGGTCGCGGGCGCCGTGTTCAGCGGCAGCCTGGCCCTGCTCGCCGACGCCGGGCACACCGTCACCGACTCGTTCGGGGTGGCCCTGGCCCTGGTCGCCGTGTGGATCGCCGCCCGCCCCGCCCGGGGGCGCAGCACCTTCGGCCACCAGCGGGCCGAGATCCTCGCCGCCGCCGTCAACGCGCTGGTGCTGTTCGCCCTGTGCGGGTTCATCGTGGTGGAGGCCGTCGAGCGGCTGCGCTCCCCCGCCGAGGTGTCCGGCCCGGGCATGGTCCTGGTCGCCGCCATCGGCCTGGTCGCCAACATCGCGGGCGCGCTGATCCTGCGCTCGGGCGCCCGGGAGAGCCTCAACGTCAAGGGCGCCTACCTGGAGGTCGTCAGCGACGCGCTGGCCTCGGTCGGTGTCATCGTCGGCGGCCTCATCGTCTGGCTCACCGGCTGGAACCAGGCCGACACCGTCGTGTCCCTGGTGATCGCCGCGATCATCGTGCCCCGCGCCTGGTCGCTGCTGCGCGAGGCGGTGCACATCCTGCTGGAGTCCGCGCCGCGCGGCATGGACCTGAACGAGGTGCGCCGGCACCTGCTCGACCACCCGGCCGTGGTCGACGTCCACGACCTGCACGTCTGGACCATCACCTCCGGGGTGCCGGTGATGTCGGCGCACGTGGTCGTCCCCGAGGAGCGGCTGCTCGACTGCGGGCGCACCCTGGACGAGCTGCACGCCTGCCTGGCCGGGCACTTCGACGTCGAGCACTCCACCCTCCAGCTGGAGCCGCCCGGGCACGCCGACCACGAGGGCGCCCGGCACGCCTGACCGGCGGGGCCACGGCCGCTATCGGACGGTCGCCGTGCCCGGTGGGCGCGGGTTTGGCAGAATCGTTCGCGGTCGAACGAACGAGGAGCCGAGCCGTGTGCACACCCGCCCCCACCCCAGGGTCGTTCGCGTCGCCCGCGCCCGCCGCAGGGCCGGCGCACCGGTGACCGGGCGCAACCCGCACCCCTGGGGCAAGCCGGCCCGGCTCTTCCTCCTCGCCTTCCTGCTGGTCGACCTGGTCGGCACCGGTCTGCTCATGACCCCGGTGACCACCACCGACCTGCACGGCCTGGACTTCACCGAGGCGCTGTTCACCGCCACCTCCGCGCTGGCGGTGTGCGGGCTGGCGGTGCTGCCGCTGGGCGAGGACCTCAACCTCGTCGGCCAGCTGATCGTGCTGGCGCTGATGCAGGTCGGCGGCATCGGCATCATGACGCTGGCGTCGCTGCTGGGTGTGGCGGTCATCCACAGGTTCGGTCTGCGGATGCAGCTGGCCGCCCGGGCCGAGCTGCCCACCCTGGCGCTGGGCGACATGCGGGGTGTGGTCAGCCGGGTGGCGCGGATCTTCCTGCTCGTCGAGGGCGCGGTGTTCCTGTGCATCACGCCCCGGCTGTGGCTGGGCTACGACATGTCGTTGGGCGAGGCCGCCTACTCGGGGCTGTTCCACTCGGTGTCGGCGTTCACGAACTCGGGGCTGGCGCTGTACTCCGACAGCCTCATGCGGTTCTCCGGGGATCCGCTGGTGCTGGTGCCGATCGCGTGCGCGATCGTGCTGGGCGGGGTGGGCTTCCCGGTGCTGGTGGAGGTGCGGCGCCGGTTCCGCACCCCCCGGCGCTGGTCGCTGCACACCAAGCTCACCCTGGTCACCACGGTGGTGCTGTACGTGGGCGGGATCGCGCTGATCACCCTGATGGAGTGGGGCAACCCGGCGACGCTGGGGGCGCTGCCCTGGTACGAGCGGTTCGCCGACGGGATCTTCCACGGGGTGGTGCCGCGCAGCGGCGGGTTCAACTCGCTGCCCACCGGGGAGATGCACGACTCGACGCTGCTGGTGACGATCATGCTGATGTTCGTCGGCGGGGGCAGCGGCGGCACCGCCGGGGGGATCAAGGTGGGCACCCTGGCGGTGATCTTCCTGGTGATTCTGGCGGAGGTGCGCGCGCACAGCCGGGTGCACGTGTTCGACCGGCAGCTGCCGGTCGAGGTCATCCGGCAGTCGCTCAGCCTCATCTTCCTGACCGCCACGGTGATCGCCGTGTCCACGGTGGTCCTGCTCCAGGGCACCGACTTCCGGCTGCTGCCGGTGCTGTTCGAGGTGGTGTCGGCGGTCGGTGTGGTGGGGCTGTCCATGGGCATCACCCCGCAGCTGCCCGACTGGGCGCTGATCATGCTGACCGTGCTGATGGTGGCCGGGCGGATCGGCCCCATCACGTTCGTGACGGCGCTGGCCTTCCGGGACCACCACCGCCGCTACTCGTTCGCCGAGGCCCGGCCGATCATCGGCTGAGCAGAGGAGGGGATCCCCCGTGCCGCAGAACAGACGTCCCGTCGACAAGCGCGTCCTGGTCATCGGACTGGGCCGGTTCGGCAGTTCGCTGGCCCTGGAGCTGGTCAGCCGGGGCTGGGAGGTGCTGGGCGTGGACTCCAGTCCGCGCATCGTGCAGACCTTCGCCGACGCCCTGACGCACACGGTCATCGCGGACACCACCGACGAGGAGGCGCTGCGCCAGATCGGCGCCCCCGAGTTCGACCGGGCGGTGGTGGCGATCGGCTCCCATCTGGAGGAGAGCATCCTCACCACGTCCCTGCTGGTGGACATGGGGGTGTCGACGATCTGGGCGAAGGCGACCAGCCGCCGGCACGGGCGGATCCTGGAGCAGGTGGGCGCCCACCACGTGGTCCTGCCCGAGCACGACATGGGTGAGCGGGTGGCGCACCTGCTGTCGGGGAGGATGCTGGACTACGTGGAGCTGGAGGAGGGGTTCTCGCTGGGCAAGACCAAGGCGGCCAAGGAGCTGATCGGCAAACCGCTGCGGGAGACGAGGGTGCGGCAGAAGTACGGGATCACGGTGGTGTCGGTGAAGCGGATCAACTCGCCGTTCACCTACGCCACGGAGGAGACCGTGTTGCAGAAGGGCGACGTGATCGTGGTGGCGGGGCGGACCGACGACGTGGAGCGGTTCTCCGAGGTCACCTGAGCGGCGGGGGCGGGATCGCCGCGTTCCGGGGCACAACGGCCAAATTGACAACCGTTTTCATTTTCTCGATGATGGTCCCATGCGTACGATCCTGCGAACCGCCGCGCTGTCCGCGGTGGCACTGATGACGGCCACCGCCTGCGGCGGCCAGGCCTCCCCCGCCGGTGGGCAGGGCCCCGACCCCGCCGACGCCGAGCTCACCGTGGTCACCGGCGTCTACCCCCTGGAATGGCTGGCCCACGAGGTCGGCGGGGACCGCGTGGCGGTGCTCCAGCTGACCGAGCCCGGCATGGAACCCCACGACCTGGAGCTGACCGGCCGCCAGATCGGGCAGCTCACCGAGGCCGACCTCGCGTTCTACGTGGCCGGGTTGCAGCCCGCGGTCGACGAGGCCGTCGAACAGGAGGCCGCCGACCGCGCCCTGGACGTGGCCGACGTCGTCGAGCTGCACCCGGTCGGGGACGAGGGCGGGCACGAGCATGAGGAGAGCGACGCCCACGGCCACGAGGACGAGGACGCGCACGCCGAGGAGGAGGCCGAGGGCGACGGCCACGACCACGGCGACCTCGACCCGCACTTCTGGCTGGACGTGGACCTGATGTCCCAGGTCGCCGGGGCCCTGGGCGAGCGGCTGGGCGAGCTGGACCCCGAGGGCGCCGAGGGGTACACCGCCAACGCCGAGGCCGTGTCCGCCGAACTGGCGGCGATCGGCCAGGAGTACGAGGACGGCCTGGCCTCCTGCGAGCACGACGAGGTCGTGGTGGGGCACACCGCGTTCTCGTACCTGACCGAGCAGTACGGCCTGGAGCAGGTCGGCATCTCCGGGGTCGACCCCGACAGCGAGCCCTCGCCCAGCCAGATCGCGGAGATCGCCGACTTCGTCCGCGAGCACGGGGTCACCACGATCTTCACCGAGCCCCTCATGCCCGAGGAGACCGCGCAGACCATCGCCGGGGAGACCGGCGCGGCGGTCGAGGTGCTCGACCCGCTGGAGGGGGTCACCGACGCCTCCCCCGGCGACGACTACCCGTCGATCATGCGCGGGAACCTGGAGGCGCTGCGGACCGCCCTGGTCTGCGCCTGAGCCCAGCGCCGCCCGCACGGCCCCGCCGGACGCCCCCGAGGCGACCGGCGGGGCCGTTGTCATGGGCGGCTGGAGGACCCCGGGGTTGCCGACGGGGTGCCGCGGGCGGGTTCGCGTGGTTCGTCATGGAAAGTCCGCCCTGGTGGAGGGCCGTTCTCTATCACGTGGGACTGATGATGGCGAACTCACGGACAAGTGGCGATGGTCACGCTATGCTTGTGAACGTGCCAATGCTTCTGCACGTGCATCTGGCAGTGCAGGCGCACGGCACATCCCCTCGTTGGACTCCGAAGGAGAACTCGGCATGACCCCGTACAACGGCATCAACGCGACCGACCTGACCGAGGCCGCCTGGCAGAAGGCCAAGCGCAGCAACTCCCAGGGCGCCTGTGTGGAGATGGCCCGCCTGACCGACGGCTCCATCGCCGTCCGCAACTCCCGTTTCCCGTCCGGCCCCGCCCTGGTCTACACCCAGGAGGAGATCGACTGCCTCATCCTGGGCGCCAAGGACGGGGACTTCGACAACCTGTTGAGCTGAGACCGCACCGGCTTTCCCTCCGGGACGTGTGCGGGGGGTCGCACCCCAGGGGTGGGACCCCCCGCACACGCGCGGGCGAGGGCGCCCGGCGGAGGTCCGGAGGCTCCGGCCAAGACGTCTTCGAGGAGAGGCCTGTGGCCGCAGGCGTCCGTTGGGGACCTGCTGATCCCCGACGGGCGGGCGAGGACGTCGACGCGGGGCCGACCAGGGAGAAGGCACCGCATTCCGTGTGACCGCACCGCGGAAGAGACCGCGCGGAACGGCGAAGGACCCCGTCGGGGGACGGGGTCCTTCGGTCGTACAGGGGGTGTCGGCCCGGGGTCAGGCCCGCTCCGTGTCGTCGGGGCCGTCCTCGGTGGCGGAGAAGTCCTTGAGGATGGAGCGGAGCATCTCCAGGCTCTCGTCGGGGGTGGCGGCCGATACGCTCAGCCGGGTCATCGCCTTGGTGTAGGCCTCCACCACGGCCGGCTTGTCGTTGAGCTCCCCGTCGTGCAGCTGCTCCAGGTACACCATGTCGGCGAGCTCGTAGTCGGAGTAGCGCAGCAGGGTGAACGAGCCCGCCTCGGCGGCGTGCGCGCCCACGGCGAAGGGGATGATCTGGATGGTGATGTTGTCCTTCTCCGTGCTGAGCCGGATCAGGTGGTCGATCTGTCGGCGCATCACACCCAGGCCCCGGGTGCCCACGCCGATGGGGCGGCGGACCGCGGCCTCGTCCAGGACCACCCACATGCGCATGTTCTCGTCGGTCTCGACGCGCTTCTGTCTCTTGAGCCGCGCCGACAGCCGCTGTTCGGAGACCGTGTCGGGGGCGTCGACGCCGCCGAAGATGATCTCGCGGGCGTACTCCTCGGTCTGCAGCAGGCCCGGGATGAACTGCGACTCGTAGATGCGGATCTGGTCGGCCGCCTCCTCGAACCCGATGTACTGGGTCAGCCACTTGTGGAGGGAGTCGCCGTAGTCCTTCCACCATCCGGGCTTGTTGGATTCCTTGGCGACTTCGAGCATTTCCTTGATCGTGCGGCGGTCGGTGCCGTACAACTTCAGGAGGTCCTCGATATCGCGCAACTTGAAACCGACCCGGCCGAGTTCCATACGGCTGATCTTCGACGCCGAAGCGCGAATCCGCGCGCCGGCGTCCTCCCGGCTGATACCACGGCGTTCGCGTCGGCTGCGCAGTTCCTGGCCGAGCAGCATGCGACGCACGGTCGGGCCACTGCCCTTGCGCAATCGAGCGATATCCACGTTCGCCGCCTCCCTGTCATTCCCGCACCGGATGTCCGCTGCGCGGGACACCCTTGTACACGATATAGCCGATGTGGTCGCGGTACCGGGGTCGGCCGCCTCCGGTCCCCGCCACTCCGCGGATCGGGGCCCGCGAGGGCGCTTGCGAAGGACGCCGGCCCGGTGCCGGCGGTTCACACGAATTGCGCCCAGACGAACTTTCCCCCGGGGGGAGTGGGAATCACACCCCACTCTCGCGCGAAGGCGCTCACCAAGGCAAGTCCCCGACCACCCTCCATGGTGGGGTCGGCCCTCCTTCTGCGCGGCAGCCGATCTCCGCCGTCGCGAACCGCGCAGATGAATTCATGTCCGCTTCTCATGAGGGAGAGTTGAATACTCCCTCCGCCCGGACCGGTCGAGACCAGCGGCCCGCCGTGGCGGACGGCATTGGTGACCAATTCGGAAACGACCACGGAGACATCGGGGGACAAGTGGTCCATCCCCCATTCCCGCAGCAGGGCGTCGGAAATCTCGCGTGCGGCCGACACGGAGTGGGGGCGCGGCGCGAAGGTCCACGTGACGGCGTCGTGCCGGTCACCGCACACGGGTGTGTTCCAGCGTCGGGAGCCGTGGGTGAGGACCCTGAGCCACCATCCTCCGGCGGGCTCCATGACCGTCTCCGCACACTCCATGCCTTCCCACTCCTTCCCGAACAGGTCGGGCGCGTGCTGCTGCACGGGTCGAATGCACGTGCATCCTGGCCTTGCAGCCATCGTAGGCCAACCGGGGGCGGTGTGCAGGAAAACCGGGGGACCCGATGGGGCACTTCTTTGTGCGAAGCGGCGGACACCCAGGTCGGGCCGCGCGGACCCGGTCGGGAGGGAATCGGATGACACCCCCGCCCGCTTACCGACCGGTAGGAATGTCGATAGGATTCCTCCGCGCCCACCACGTGAATTCTGGAGGTAACCCATGTCCGCAACGCCTCGTGTGGCCATTGTGACCGGAGCGGCCCGTGGTATCGGCGCCGCCACCGCCGAGCGCCTGGCGGCCGACGGCCGGGCGGTCGCCGTCCTGGACCTGAAGGAGTCCGACGCCCAGGAGGTCGTCGACCGCATCACCGCCGCCGGGGGCACCGCCCTGGCCGTGGGCTGCGACGTCGCCGACGAGGAGCAGGTCACCGCGGCCGTCGACACCGTCGCCGAGTGCCTGGGCGCGCCGTCGATCCTGGTGAACAACGCCGGTGTGCTGCGCGACAACCTGCTGTTCAAGATGTCCGCCGCGGACTGGGACACCGTCATGAACGTGCACCTGCGCGGCTCCTTCCTGATGAGCCGCGCCGCCCAGGCGCACATGACCGCGCAGAACTGGGGCCGGATCGTCAACCTGTCCAGCTCCTCGGCGCTGGGCAACCGCGGCCAGGCCAACTACGCCGCCGCCAAGGCCGGGCTCCAGGGGTTCACCAAGACGCTGGCGATCGAGCTGGGCAAGTTCGGCGTCACCGTCAACGCGGTGGCCCCGGGGTTCGTGGAGACCGCGATGACGCGCGCCACCGCCGAGCGCATCGGGATCTCCTACGACGACATGAAGAAGTTCAAGGAGGCCGAGATCCCGGTGCGCCGGGTGGGGCTGCCCGAGGACATCGCCAACGCGGTGGCCTTCTTCACGGGTGAGGACTCCGGGTTCGTGTCGGGCCAGGTCCTGTACGTGGCCGGCGGTCCCCTGGACTAGCGGCTGAGGTGGCCCGCCGGGCGGTCGCCCGGCGGGTCCTCCAGGGTCGCGGTGACCTCGGCGGCCAGCGCCTCGACCAGGGCCACGCCCGTGTCGTAGCCGCTGTTGCCGTCGGACATGACCGCGATGAGGTACTGGCGTTCGGGTCCGGCCACGTAGCCGACGCTGTTGACCACCCAGAGGCCGTGGTCGAAGTCGCGGGGGGTCCACCCGTTTTTCAGGCCCACCACGTCCTGTGCCCCGGCCGCCGCGGACACCCCCCAGGCCTGTTCGGGGGCGACCGATTCCATCAGTCCGCGGATGCGGGCGCGCTCGTCGGCGGTGAGCGGGCCCTCCTCGGTGTACAGGGCGCGCAGCAGCCGGACCTGGTCGGCGGGTGTGGTCAGGGTGCCGCCCCACACGCCGTTGGGGTGGGGTTCGGTCCCGGTGAACCCGAACCGCTCGGCGCCCGCGGCGAAGCCCGGGTTGTAGCCGATGCGCGCGTAGAGGCCGTTGGCGACGTCGTTGTCGCTGTAGCGGATCATGGCCTCGACCTGGGACTGCTCGGCGGCGGTGAGGTCGCGCCCCTCGTCCCGGGCGTGCAGCACCAGCATGGCGGTGATCATCAGCTTGGCCACGCTCGCGGTGGCGAATCCCTCCTGGGCGCCGTGGCTGAACGTCGCGCCGGTGCGCAGGTCCTGGACGGCGATCCCGGCGCGGGCGCCGCTGTGGTCGATGATCTCCGCGACCCGGTCGGCCAGGTCGTCGTGCTGGCTCTGGGTGAGCACGGCTCCTCCGGTGGCGGGTGCGGTGACGGGTGCGAAGGGGATGAGCGGCAGCGTGCCGGGGGACAGCATGGCGCGCACGATCGCCGGGTCCGCCTCGGGCAGGGCGCCGGAGGGGACGGACGGGGACACGGCCAGCAGGACGGCCAGGGCCGTCACCAGGAGGGCGCTCAGGGCACGGGGGACTGGGGGGATGTCGGCGGGGAAGCGCCGGGCCACACGATCACCGGTTCATCGAACGTTGCTCAGTGACTTGGTGCGTCCATTATCCCGCCCGAATCCCTGTTATCCGGGGGCCGATATGGAATCGGTACGGACGTAACACGGCTGTGAGACGGCGTTTTCTCGGTGGGCCTGTCGGGGCCCGCGGGGTCAGGCGCGGTCGTCCTCGTCGATGCCGCGGGCCACCAGGGCCTCCCCCGTGGCCTCGGCCATCCGGAACAGCTGGACGATGAGCGGGGTCACCAGCAGGTGCGGGCGCCCCGACAGGCCCCGGGCCCGGTAGCCCTCCACGGCGGCGCGCCAGGCGGCGGCGACCATGGGGATGGAGCGGATGGTCAGGGCCAGGACCAGGGCGACGCGTTCGGGGGACGCCCCGAACCGGGCCAGCGGCCGGGCCAGGCGCTCGAACAGGTCGAGCATCTCCCGGACGCGGGTGGTGAGGGTGACGGCGTTGGCCAGGACCACCAGCCCCAGCAGCTGGGAGCAGAGCCGGACGGCGGTCAGGGGGTCGCCGAAGACCGTCTGGAACACGCCGATCGCGAGCAGGAACGGCCACAGCCCGCGCAGCACCCCCAGGACGCGGGTGAGGGGCAGGCCCACCAGGGGGTAGAGGAGGACGGCGCCGACGAGGAGGCCCACCGACACCCAGGGGTGGGCCAGGGCGATGACGGCGACGCAGACCAGGAGCAGGGCTGCGAGTTTGGTGCCCGCGCTCAGCCGGTAGAGCAGGCCCTCGCCGGGGATGTAGAGGCCGAGGGTGTTCACCGGTCGTCCATGAGCCGGTCGTCCATGAGCTCGGTGTAGTGGTCGACGGCGTCGGTGGGGAGCCCGTCGTGGACGATCCGGCCGTCGTCGACCACCAGGACCCGGTCGAAGGCGGCGAGCAGGTCGAGGTCGTGGGTGAACAGGACGACCTGCTGTTCCAGGGTGTCCAGGACCCGGTGGACCATGCGGGTGTTGCGCAGGTCGAGCAGGGTGGTGGGCTCGTCGCAGACGAGGATGTCGGGTTCGGTGGCCAGGACCGAGGCCAGGGCCAGGAGTTGTTTCTGGCCCCCGGAGAGCAGGTGGCCGGGGTGGTCGCGGTGGCCGGCCAGGCCGTAGCGTTCCAGCAGGGCGTCGACCCGCCGGGCCGTCTCCTCGCGTCCGACCTTGCGCGAGCGCAGTCCGATCTCCACGTCCTCGGCGACCGTGGGCATGATGATCTGGTTGGCGGCGTCGGAGAAGACGAACCCGACCCGGCGGCGGATGTGCTTGGCGTGGCGCCGGGTGTCCCACTCCCCCAGCGTCACACGGCCGGCGTCGGGGACGACGAGGCCGTTGAGGGTGCGGGCGAGTGTGGACTTGCCCGATCCGTTCGCCCCGATCACGCCGATGCGGTGTTCGGCGAGGTCCAGGGTGATGTCGCGCAGCACGGGCCGCGCTTCGTAGGAGTGGGAGACACCCTCCAGGCGGAGCATCAGGCGTCCTCGCCCTTGGCCGCGTCGGCCCCCTCGGCCGCGGTGTCCTCCTCGATCACCGGGCGCCCGGCGGGCGGGATCGGGTAGGCGCGGTAGACGGCGGAGGCGATGAGGGCGGCGATGACGGCCTTGGCGGCGTCACCGGGCATGTAGGCGACCATGGCGGTCAGTGCGGCCAGGTGGTCGTTGCCCATGGCGGCGCCCAGCCAGGGGACGCCGATGGCGTAGACGACGAGGAGGCCGCCGAGGATGTTGACGGCCAGGCCGGCCCAGAGGCGGTAGCGGCCGTTGCGGACCATGAGGTCGGTGAGGTAGCCGATGACCAGGGCGGCGGGGATCCAGCTGATGATGAACCCGGCGGAGGGTCCGGCGAGCACGCCCAGGCCGCCGGCGCCGCCCGCGAACAGCGGCAGTCCGGCCAGGCCCAGGGCGAGGAAGACGGCGACGGCGAAGGTGCCGCGCTTCCAGCCCAGGAGGGCGGGGACGAGCATGATGCCCAGGGTCTGGAGGGTGATCGGCACCGGGGAGAAGGAGAGGTTGATGGCTCCGGCGATGCTGAGCACGGCGATGAACGCGGCGAACACGGCGATGAGCGCGAGGTCGCGCGCGGTCAGTCCCGTGTAGCGGACGCCGGCGGTCCGGGTGGTGGGCATGGGCTTCCCCTCGGGAGGCTGAACTGGAGTGGAACAGCACCCATTGTCCGTTATCGGGGGATGGCGGGGGGATGGCGGGGGTGTACAGAACCGGCCCGGTGGGAATTGTCGACCTCCGCCTGAGACGCACCTCACACCAGGGGTGGTGCCGGTGGGGCGGGCGCGGGCGCAACCGGGTGACGGTGCGCGCACCTTCCTGTGGGTGTACCGGATCACGGTCGACTCGGTGCACGAGCGGGGCCTGTCGGCGCGGGCGCTCCTGGCCGCCGCCGACGAGCGGTCGGTGCTGCGCTATGCCACCCGCAGGCTGGTCGACGGCCCGGGGCAGGGGCGCCGCCGGGAGACGGTCGGGACGCTGCTGGTCCATGTGGACCGGGGCGAGCGGGCTCCGATCGCCCAGCTCTCCTGGCGCCGCGCGGACGGCTCCGAGGCCTCGGTGTCGTTCCAGTCGGCGCTGGAGGAGTTCCACGGCTTCCACCGGGCCGCGGACGGCCGCACGGTCGAGTACCGCGGCCGCCTGGAGGACCGCCGGGCCTACCCGGAGGGGACGGAGGAGGTGACCGTGCACCGTTTCCGGGCCGATGAGGGCTGGGGCGGCGGCTGGCACGCCTCCGGGGAGCTGCGGCTGCTGGTGGACGACGGCGGCGCCCCGCTGGAGCGGGTGACCTGGCGCGACCAGCGGGGAAACTCCGGATCCGTGGCGTTCGAGGAGAAGGCCGCCGGGTTCCTCGGCTACTACCAGCGGGTCGGCGAGGGTCCTATCGGCTACCGGGGCACCTCGGTCGGCGAGGGGCGGACGGCTTTCTCGGAAGAGGCGGAGGACGCCGCCGACAGTGCGGCGATCGACGCCCGCGCCCTGGAGGAGACGGTCCCTTTCCGGGTCGAGGACTACGGGTGAGGCCGGGCTCCGGTGTCAGGGGCGGTCGCAGGTGCGGCGGATGCGGTTGATGGGGACGGGCAGGACGCAGACCGGGACGGGGATGGCCAGGCGGTGGCCGGTGTCGGCGGGGACGCCGGTGTCGGGGTCGATGCGCAGGGAGCGGAGTTCGTCGCCGTTCTGGGCGGCGACGACCAGGTGGTCGGGTTCGTCGCGGTGGCCGCGGATGACGGCGAAGTGGCGGGGCCAGTCGCCGACCGGGGTGTCGGCGAGGTGTTCCAGGCGGGCGCCCTCGTCGCGGACGGCGAAGGTGGAGATGACGTTCGCGCCGCGGTTGGAGACGTACACGCGGCCCTCGTAGGTGGTGGTCATGGGCAGGGCGTCGCCGTCGGCGATGTCGCGGCCGTCGACCTTGAGGCGGTGCAGGGCGATCTCGGCCGGGAAGTTGGCGTCGTGCAGGCCGCCCAGGGAGGGGACCGAGCCCAGGTGTTCGCCGGTGCCGCGGCGCGGGTTCCAGCGGACGACGTGTACGCGGGAGTCGAGTTCCCCGGCGATGTAGACGTGGTCGCCGTTGACGGCCAGGTGGCGGGGGCCGGTGCCGGAGGGCAGCTTGACGGTGCCGAACAGGCCCTCTTCGGGGTGGGCGGGCTCCTCGTCCTGGACCGGGACGGCGTACTGGTAGACGCGCAGTTCGTCGGTGCCCAGGTCGGCGGCGAGGAGGTAGCGCAGGCGGCGCTCGTGGGAGTTGAGGACCACGGCGGTGCTGTGCGCGTGCGGGCCCTCCTGGCGGTCGGTGACGGGGCCGCGGCCGCGGTGGCCGAGTTCGCGGTCGGAGGGGGCGGGGCGGCCCTCGGCGTCGGTGGGCACGAAGGTGACCACGCCGTCGGCGTAGTTGGTGACGGCGACCTGGGCGGGGCCGAGGTAGCGGACGTGGCAGGGGGAACCGCCGCCGGTGGGCACCTCGCCGAGTTCGGTGAGGTCGGCGTCGCCGTCGACGCGGAAGGCCGTCAGGGTGCCCTTGGCCCGCTCGTTGACGGCGTAGACGGTGGGCGGTTCGGGCCGGTAGGCCAGGAAGGAGGGGCCGGGGGTGGCGGCCGCGACGCCCTGGTCGAAGAGCTCGCCGGTGCGCGGGTCGAAGCCGATCCGGTGGATGCCCCGGCCCGCGCCGGGCGGGTCGGAGTCGGGGGTGTAGGTGCCCACGAGCAGGAGTCGTCGTCCGCTTGCCCAGTCGCCCACCGGGGTCCTCGTTTCCTCGCGCGCCTGCATCGGTGTGGTCTGCACCACCCGCCGCATGCTACCGCCCCGCGGCCTGGGCGGGAGAACCGGACCGGTGATCGGACGAGGGGTTCCTCCCCGTAGCAGATCTGTTACAGTCCTCCCCAAAAGGCCACAAAAGCAACAAGGAACACCGACGTCCCACGTGCGCGTTCGTTTCCCTCGTGCCCCAGGTGGAACACCCTGGGCCCGCGGACGGACACGTGGCTCCGGGCCCGCGCGAGACAGCGCCGCACCCGCCGGGAGACGCCGGTGCAGGCCCCTCCGACCCCGGTGACCGTGGGCGCGCACCGCCTCGTGCGCTCACCCATCGTGGTTCCCCGCTCACCTGAACCTTGGACCGTCCTTGACCCTTCGCCGTGTATCCGAAGTGCCGCTCCCCGATCGGGAGATCATCGAGCTCGTCCGCCTCTCGTGTGTGGATGTCCCCGAGGGCTCGGCCCGCCTGGCCCGGAGCTTCTACGACAACCTCTTCGAGATGGTGCCCTCCGTGCGGGGCATGTTCGCCGCCGACATCAAACCCCAGCAGCAGCGGATGGCTGACGCCCTGCTGTCCGTGGTCCGCCACCTGGACGACCCCGACGAGGTCGCCCACCACCTGCGGAGCCTGGGCCGTCAGCACCACCGGGAGCTGGGCGTGCGGCCCGAGCACTACCCGTACGTGGGCCGGGCCCTGGTCCGCGCCGTCAGCGAGGTCTCGCCGACGTGGACCTCGTCCATGAGCTCGGCCTGGGTGCTGGTCTACCAGTGGGTCACCGCCCAGATGCTCGCCGGGGCGGAGGCCCACCCGTCGCCCACCACC
>NZ_JBJJBV010000133.1:0-18181 GCF_045446735.1 Nocardiopsis protaetiae | reverse complement strand
CGGGGTAGTCGCTGCCGTGCTCCTGCCCGATGCGGGTGACGTCGCCGCCCTCCTCGTCCAGGGTGATCAGCGGGGTGTCCGCGGCCCGGGCCAGCTCCGCGTTCAGCGCCGTGATCTGCGCCGGGCTGTCGAGGTTGTTGTGGAAGAGACAGACGCCGGAGATACCGTCCGCCAGGCCCTCCAGGATCCAGCGCGGGGCGTGGTGGGACTCGAAGGGCACCAGCAGAGTGGCGTTGGCCAAGCGCGCCAGGGTCGGATCGAGCGACATGACGGACTCCGTTCGGTGAGCACGGGTGCCCCGGGTGAGGGCAGACGAAGAGACGTGAAGGGGTGCGGTGGTGGGGCGCGGGCGCGCCCGAGGCGGGTCCACGGCGCTCCCAGGCGTGGACCCGCCTCGTGGGAAGGAGCGGACGTCAGCCCTTGACGGCGCCCATGGTGAGACCGGAGACCATCCGCCGCTGGACGAACAGGAAGAAGATCATCACCGGGATGGTCAGCAGGGTGGAGGCCGCCATGATGGGGCCCCACTCGGTGCCGAAGCGGCCGAAGTAGTAGGACAGGGTGAGCGGCAGCGTGTAGTTGTCCGTGCTGCGGCCCAGGAAGGTCAGCGCGACGATGAACTCGTTCCACGCGGTGATGAACGCGAAGATGCTCGCCGCGACCAGGCCGGGCGCCACCAGCGGCATGAGGATGCGCCAGAAGATCGTCCACCCGCTCGCGCCGTCGATCGCCGCGGCCTCCTCCAGCTCCTTGGGCACCGCGACGACGAAGCCGCGCAGCATCAGGATCGTGATCGGCAGCGACACCGCCGTGTACACGATGAGCAGGCCGGACAGGTTGCCGAGCAGCTGGGCGCCGGTGGCGTCCGACAGCTGGCGGAAGTTGATGAAGATCGAGATGATCATCGCTTCCATCGGCACCATCTGGATGATGAGCAGCAGGATGATGAACGCGGTCCGCAGTTTGAAGCGGAACCGGGCCACCGCCATCGCGGCCAGCAGCGACAGGAACGCGCCCATCGCGACGGCCCCCAGGGTGACCAGGAGGCTGTTGCCCAGGAACTGCCAGAAGTTCACACCCGGGATGAGCTGCCCGTTGAGGACCCGGTCGAAGTGCATCAGGGTCGGGGCCTGCGGGAAGAACGTCTGGTTGCGGGTGAAGATCTCCCCGACCGGCTTGAACGCCGTGGCGACCATCCAGTAGACGGGGAAGACGGAGAACAGGAAGACGGCGAGGCCGGCCACGTACAGCGGCAGGGAGCGCAGCCGGCGCAGCGGGCTGCGGCGGTAGCCCCCGCGCTTCGGGGCGGCGGTGCTGGTCGCGCTCATCGGGTCTCCCCCTGGCGGATCATGATGCGCAGGTAGTACGCGGTGACGGCGAGGATCATCAGGGTCATCACGACCGCGATCGCCGAGCCCATGCCGTAGTTGGCCGGGCTCGCGCTGAAGCCCTGCTGGTAGATGTAGTAGGAGAGCAGGTAGACGCTCTTGTTCTGGAAGCTGTTCGCCAGGATGTACAGCTGGGTGAACACCCGCAGGTCCCAGATGATCTGCAGGATCAGCAGCAGGGCGAACAGCGGGCGCAGCATCGGGAACGTGACGTTCCAGAAGGACTTCCACGCGGAGGCGCCGTCCATCTTCGCGGCCTCGTACAGCTCGCTCGGGATGCTCTTGAGCCCGGCGAGGACGGAGACGGCCACGAACGGGAACGACTGCCAGACGATGACGGTGATGAGGATCGTGAACAGCGATCCGGGCTGGAGGAACCAGTTGTACTCCAGCCACCCGCTGCCGACGAGCCAGTCGGGCAGCCGGTCCAGCATCACGTTGACCAGGCCCCGCTCGGGCAGGAACAGCCACCGGAAGACCAGGGAGGCGCTCAGCGCCGGGGTGGCCCACGCGAGCATCATGCCGATGGACACGAACGTGGAGAACCACTTGGGCAGCTTGTGCAGCAGGATGCCGACCAGGGTGCCCAGCACCATCGTGATGCCGACCATCAGCACGCAGACGACCACGGTGTTGCGCAGGATCGTCCAGAACTCGGGGTCGGTCAGCAGCCGCTGGTAGTGCGCGAAGTTGTTCCACGCGGGCCCGGGCTGGTTGGGCATGAGGTTGCGCGTGGTGAAGTTGGTGAGCGAGTACCACACCATCTGCACGATCGGCCAGAGCAGCACGACCGCGAGCAGGATCAGTGCCGGAGCGATGAGCAGGTACGGGGTGGGAAGCTTGCGGCGGCGCCGGGGCGCTGACTGGTCGGTCACCGGTGCGGTGTCCTCTTGCCCTCGGTCGGCCGTTCGTTCGACGGTGTGTGCCATGGTCTTCTCAATCGAGGCGTGGTTGCGCCGGGTGGCGGGCGGGGCCCCGGGGGCCCCGCCCGCATACGGCTCTGCGCTGTGAAGAGGAGCTGGCTACTCGACCGGCTCGTTGAGGATGGTGGTCAGCTGCTCGTTGGCGGCGGCCAGGACCTCCTCGGCGTCACCGCCGTTGACGATCTCCAGGACGGCGCCCGGCAGGATCTTGCTGTCCTGGTCGGCCGCGGTCCAGCGCGGGGTGCTCGGGAAGAACTGCGTGTTCTGCATCTGGGTGGCGGCGGCGACGCGGGCCGGGTCCTTCTGGTACTCGTCGCCGGCGAGCAGCTCCGGGTAGGCCGGGAAGAAGCCCGCGACGTCGGCGTAGCCCTTGCCGCCCTCCTCGTCGGCCAGGACGGTCAGCAGCTCGAACGCCAGGTCGGGCTGCTGGGTGGTGCCGAAGACGGCGAGGGCGGAACCGCCGGCGAAGGCCGGGGCGATGCCGTCGGCGCCCGGGATCGGGGCGGCGACGATGTTCTCCAGGATGGCCTCGTCGGCGGCCTGCTCCGCCATGGAGCCCAGCGCCCAGCCGCCGTCGATGTACATGCCGACCTCGCCGTTGGCCATGTCGGCGAGGGGAACGAGCTCGTTCTCACCGACGTAGCTCTGCGGCGAGATGCCGTCGTTGGTCAGGTCGGCGTAGAACTGGACGGCCTCGACGGTGGCGGGGTCGGTGAGGTGGCCCTCCCACTCCCCGTCGGCGTTCTGGGTGGCGATCTGGCCGCCGTTGCTCCAGATGAAGGAGGCGATGCCGTTGGTGAAGTCGGTGGGCGCGGCGAAGCCGGGGACGTCGTACTTCTCGTTGATGTCCTCGGCGACGGTCAGCAGCTCGTCCCAGGTGGTGGGCGGCTCGTGGCCGAGCTCCTGCAGCCAGTCGGCGCGGTAGTACAGGGTGCGGACGCCGGAGAACCACGGAACGCCGTACTGGACACCGTCGAAGGTGCCGTACTCCAGCGCGTTCTGGTCGATCGCGGCGGCGGAGTCCCAGCCGCCGACCTGCTCGGTGATGTCGAGCAGGGCGCCCTGGGAGGCCCAGCCGGCCACCTGGTCGTTGCCGATCTCGATGACGTCGGGGGCGTCACCGCCGGCGATGGCGTTGGTGATGGACTCCTGGGCGTCGGGCCAGGGGATGAACTCGACGTTGACGTCGACGTCCGGGTTGCTCTCCTGGAACCGTGCTTCGGCACCGTCGAAGTACTCGACGATGGCGGGCTGCGAGGTGCCCATGACCCACACGGTCAGGCTGTCGGCGTCACCGCCGCCATTGGAGTCGGAAGCGCCGCCGCCGCAGGCGGCCGCGAGCAGGACCACGGACGTGGCCGCGGCGATCTTGGGGAACCTCATGTTGAACCTATCTCCCTTCGCACGACGCGCCGGTGTCCGACGCCTGTGCTCGAACCGGCCTGGGATGATGGAACGTCATCCCGGTGGCTCGACGTCTCTGTGGGGATGTGCTGGGATAGCACGTTGCCGCCCCGCCGGCGCGGGTACCGGAGGGTCCGGGATGAACTCGGACCTGCCAGGACGTGACCTCCTGTGAGGTTGTGAGCTAAATTAACAGGAAACTTTCCTAATAAAAACAGGGTGAGGTGTCACGGTTATGTCTCAACGTCCGGGGACTCCCCGGCTGCTACGCCAGCTCAACGACCGTGCGGCGCTGGAATTGCTGCTGTCCGCGGGACCGTTGACGCGGACACAGCTGGGTACGAGGACCGGTCTTTCCAAGGTAACCGCGTCACAGCTCCTCGCCCGGTTGGAGGAGCGTGACCTGGTTCGCGTCGTGGGAAGCCAGGCCGGCGGACGGGGCCCCAACGCCGCCCTCTACGCGGTCGTCCCCGAGAGCGCCTACGTCGCGGCCCTGGACGTCAGCGCCCGCCGGGTGACCGCCACGATCGCCGACATCACCGGCCGGATCGTCGGCGACGTCACCGTCGACCCCAGCAGCTCCGACGACCCCGTCGCGCTGGTCCACACGGCCGTGATGCGCCTGGTCGAAACGGCGGAGGTGCCGCTGGACAGGCTTCGTGCCTGCGTCATCGGCACCCCCGGCGTGGTCGACCCGCGGACCGGAGACATCCGCTTTTCCTTCGACCTCATCTCCTGGCACGAGGGCATCCTGGAGGCGCTGCGCACCGACCTCAAGCGGTCGGTGATGATCGAGAACGACGTGAACCTGGCCGCCCTGGCCGAGCACGCCGAGGGCTCCGCCGCCGGGGTCTCGGAGTTCGTGCTCATCTGGCTCAGCGCCGCGGGCGGCGTCGGCATGTCCACCATGATCGACGGGCGCATCCACCGGGGCCGCTCGGGCGGCGCGGGCGAGATCGGCTACCTGCCCGTGCCCGGCGCCCCCATGCCCGGCGACCTGGGCCTGTCCGGCGACTACGAGTCCCTGCGCGACGGCGCCGACCGGGAGCTGCCGCACGGTTTCCAGGCACTGGTCCGGGCCCGCCAGGTGGTCGAGCTGGGCGCCGAGCACGGGGTGCCGGGCGCCAACGTCGTGGAGGTGGTGCGCAGCGCCGCCGCCTCGGGCACCCCCGAGGGCGACGCGTTCCTGGACGCGTTCGCCGAGCGGCTCGCCCGCGGTGTGGCCGCGGTCAGCGTCATCATCGACCCCGGCCTGGTCGTGCTGGGCGGCGACGTCGCCCAGGCGGGCGGGGCCAAGCTCGTCGAGCGGGTGCAGGAGGCGACGGCCCGCATCGCCCCCAACGCCACCGAGGTCGCGCTGGGCGGCGTCGAGGGCGGGCCGGTGGTCCGCGGCGCGCTGCTGCACGCGCTGGAGCACGCCCGCGACGAGGTGTTCTCCTCCACGGTCTAGCGGGGCCGGGAGAACCGGAGGGGCCGGCCGGGGAGGGCCGACCGCTGGCCGGTTGTGGCCACGCCCTCCCCCCGTCGGCGGGGGAGGGCGCGGTGAGGGGGAGGGGCGGCGGGGCGGCGGTCAGGACCCGGCGGCGGCGAAGGAGGCGAACACCTCGTCGACCATCGGCCGGTACTCGTCCCGGTCGTCGACCTCCCCGTTGAACTGCAGGTAGTAGGCCGTGCTGTCGTCCACCACGAGGAACCGCCACACCATCCAGCGGTGCGGCTCCGCCCAGCCCGAGCCGTCCGTGACGAAGGTCGCCTCCATGTCGCTGCCGCGCTGCCCGGCGGGCAGCCCGGTGAGCTCCTCCAGGCCCAGCCGCTCCCAGTCCTCCACGGCGCCGTCCGCCTGGAGGCTCTCCTCCCAGCCGATCTGCATGTCCGAGGTGGTCTGCGCGGCGGACTCCTCGTCCAGGGTGAACACCGTGAAGGTGAACTGGCGTGCGGCGTCGGGGGAGGTGAAGCGGTAGTAGGAGAGGGTGTCGGGGAAGTTCTGCTGCTCGGCGGCGGTGGTGTCCTGCGGCTCCCAGCCGGCGGGGTGGGAGAGGGAGACGTACTCGTTCTCGAAGGGCGTGTAGTCGGAGTCCGGGTCCTGCGACGGGTCGTAGCCGGGATCGGGGGAGGGGTCGGGGGAGGGCTCCGCCCCGGGCCCGGAGGGGAGCGGCTCGGGTCCCTCCCCGTTCGCGGCCCACATCGCCCCGGGCACGATCACGAGCAGGGCCATCAGCCCGAACACCAGCAGCAGGCAGCCGCCGCCCAGGCCCCACCAGAGGCCGGCGCGGGAGGAGCGGACGGCGGGGCGCGGGGCGGTGGGGTGCGGTGTGGAGTGGGCCGGAGCCGAGTGGACCGGCGCGGCGACGTGCATCGGGGTGCCCGGCGCGTACCCGGCGGCGCGCGGGGCGCCGGGGTGCGGGGCCGGGTGGGCGGGCATCCGGTGCGCGGAGGGCGGGGGACCGGCGGCCGCCCGGTGCGGCTGGGGCTGCGGTTGCGATCGGGGTTGCGGCTGGGACTGTGGAACGCCGGGCTGCGGGCGGGGTCCCGGGGCGGGAGCCCCTGAGTTGTGGGCGGCCGTGTGCTGCGCGGTCGGGTGCTGAGCCGCGGGGTGCTGCGCGGTCGGGTTCCGGGCCGCCGGGTTCGGGGTACCCGGGTTCTGGGGGCCCGGGTTCGGTGTGCCCGTGGACGGCGGCAGCGGCGCGGTCGGCTTCGGGGCCGGGGCCGGGGCCGTGGGTGCCGCCGGGTGGGGCGCGGGGGTGTCCAGCAGCTCCAGCGCCCGGTCCGCGGTCAGCCGCCGCCCGGTCTCGCGCACGAGCAGCCCGTTGACCACCGACGCCAACGGCTCCTCGGTCTCCGCCACCGGGATCGGCTGGGCCACGATCGCGCTCAGCGTCGCGGTCAGGCTGTCCCGCTTGAACGGGGAGTCGCCGCTCAGCGCCGCGTACAGGGTGGCGCCCAGGCTCCACAGGTCGGAGGGCTCGGCCACCTGCCCCTGTTCCAGCCGCTCCGGCGCCATGTACTCGGGGGTGCCCACCACCATGCCGGTCCCCGTCAGCGAACTGGACGCGCCCTCCATGAGGTTGGCGATGCCGAAGTCGGTCAGCACCACCCGCTCGCCGTCCGCCGACACCATGATGTTGGCGGGCTTGATGTCGCGGTGCACCACCCCGGCCCGGTGCGCGGCCCGCAGCGCCTCCAGCACCGCCCGCGCGATCGCGGCCACCCGCGCCGGGGGCAGCGGCCCGTGCTCCTCCAGGACCTCCTCCAGCGACGACCCGTCCAGCAGGGCCATCACGATGTAGGGGACCCCGTCCTCCTCCAGCACGTCGTGCACGGTCACCACCGACGGGTGGCCGATCCGGGCCGCGGTGCGGGCCTCGCGCATCATCCGCGCCTTGGCGGTGCGCTGCTCCTCGTCCGACAGGCCGGTGGGCAGGTGCACCTCCTTGATCGCCACCTCGCGTTCCAGGCGGGGGTCGAACGCCTGCCAGACCGTGCCCATGCCGCCGCTGCCCAGCCTGCCGGTCAGCCGGTAGCGGGAGGCGACGATCCGTTCGGTAGGGGGCATGGGGTGCCTTTCACAAGGGGACGCGAGGGGAGCCGGTCTCCTGGTGTGATCGCGCGCGGGCCGTTCCGGTTCTCCCTCCTTGCCTTCCCTCGGACAGGGGCGCTCGTTGCCCCGGGCGGGGTCAGCCCGTCGGGCGGACCATGGCCACCCGCGGCCGCACCCGGATCGGCTCCTCCTGCTCCCACAGCGCCCGCAGGCCCGGGCCCCACGCGTCCGGGGGCAGTACCGCGAACCCGCGGGCCGCGTACCAGGGGCCGTTCCAGGGCAGGTCGCGGAAGGTGGTCAGGGTCACCCGGGGCGATCCGGCGGCGGCGGCGCCGGCGCACACCGCCTCCAGCAGGGCCGACCCCACCCCGCGCCGCCCGTGGTCGGGGTGTACGGCCACCTGTTCCAGGTGCACGCCCCCGTCCAGCGGCAGGGTGGCGGCCAGCCCCAGCACCGCGCCGCCGTCCACCGCGACCAGGACCCGGTCGGCGTGGTCGAACAGCTCGCGCGGGTCGTCCGGCGGCAGCACCACCCCGGCCTGCGCGAACAGCGTGTCGGCGGCCAGCGACGCCGCCACCGCGCCCGCCTCGTCCGCGGGCCCCATCGGTCTGATCTCCATCACGGTCCCCCTTTTGTCGGCGCCCGCCATCATGCCCGGGGGCGGGCGCCGCCACCAGGGATTTTCACGGGCGCAGCCGCAGCCCCCTGGGGGTGACGTGGAACCCGGCGGACACCAGGGCGGCGTCCAGCGGCGTTCCGAACACCTCCGCCCCGTCGACCCGCTCCACCGTGACCGCGCCCAGCGCGCCGGTGCGCACCACCTCGGCCAGCGCCGCCGCGGCCCGGGCCAGCTCGCCGGGGGTCGCGCCCAGGGTGAGCACCGAGCGCCCGCCCCGGCCCGTGTACAGGGTGGGCCGCCCGTCGTCGACGACCACCACGGCGCCCGCCGCGCGGGCCGGGCGGCCGCCCGCGTCCCCGTCGGGCCAGGGCAGGTCGCGGCCGAACGGGTTGGCCGGGTCGTCGGCGGCCAGCACCACCGGCGCCACCGCGCCGCCCTGGTTCTCCCCGGACAGCGCCCGCAGCCGGTCCACCGCGCCGGGCAGCGCGAACTGGGCGCCGCCCAGCCCGGCCACGAAGTAGCCGCGGCGCACCCGCCCGGCCTCCTCCATCGAACGCAGCACCCGGTACTCGTCCGGGGAGATGCCGCCGCCCTGCCAGCCCTTGACCAGCAGTCCCTGCCGCTCCAGCCGGGCCCGCACCGACGCCAGCACCCGCCGGGTGGGGTCGGGCTCCCGGTCGGGCAGCACCGACCAGCGGCCCGCCGCCGTCGGCGGCCCCGACCGGGTGGGCAGCACCGCTCGCCGGGCCCGGCCCGCGCGCGGCGGGCGCGGGGCCCGCACCGGGCCGCCGGTGCCCAGCAGGGCGCGGACCGGGGCGAGGGTGTCGTTGGCGACCACGCCGTTCCAGGCCAGGGTCCACAGCGCCGCCACCAGGTCGGTGTCGGCGGGCGCACCGATGCCGCCGTCGCGCGTCACCCGGTCGGCGAGGTCGCGGAAGAACAGCGCCCCGCCCTCGCGCAGCGCCGACAGCACCGCGTGCTCCACCGAGTCCTCGGCGGGGAGCATCGGGTCGGGGGCCAGCGTCTCCACCTCGTCCGCCGGGAGCAGGACGATCCGCCCGTCCCCGCCGGGCAGCGGGCCGGCGCCCGCCCACACCACCTCCCCGGCCTGGGTGAGCTCGTCCAGCATCCGCGGCTCGTAGCCCGCCACCCGGGCGGGCAGCACCAGCGACTCCAGCGCCGAGGCGGGGACGGGGGCGCCGCGCAGCGACTCCACGGCCTCGAACACGGCGTCCGGCCCGCTCCGGCGTTCGCCGGGCACGGCCCGCTGCCAGGCGGGGGAGAACCGGGCCAGCGCCGCCGGGTCGACCGGCTCCACCTCCGCCCGCAGCCGGGCGATCGAGCCGCGCCGCAGGCGGCGCAGCACGTCGGTGTCGCACCACTCCGTTCCGCTGCCGCCGGGGCGGAAGCCGCCGCGCGAGGCCCGGCCCTCCCGGGCCAGCGCCCGCAGCACCCCGGTGACGGTGTCCTCGCCCAGGCCCAGCCGCGCGGCGGCCTCACCCGCGGTGAACGGCCCGTGCGTGCGCGCGTACCGGGAGACCAGGTCGCGCAGCGGGTCGGCCACGGGTTCGAGGAGCGCCGCCGGGACGCCCGGTGGCGCCGCCACCCCCAGCGCGTCCCGCAGCCGCGCGACGTCCTCCACCGCACACCACCGCTCCACCGGGCCGGGGGCAGGGGCGGCGTCCCGTGCCGCCGAGCCGGAGTCGGCGGCGGTGTGCTCTGCGGCGGCGTTCGCCTCCACCGGGCCGTGGTCGGCGGCGGGCACGGGCGGCTCCGCCGGGCCGGGACCAGTGGCGGCGTCCGGCAACGCAGAGGCGCCGCCCCCGGCGGTCCCGCCGGGCAGGGGCGGCCCCACCGGGGCACCGTCAGCGGGTGCGGCGGGGGGCTCGACGGTGCCGGGGAGGGGCATGCGGACCAGCCGGCCGGCCTCCTCCAGGGCGGCCAACCATTCCGGGTGGACGCCGCGGGCGGCCGCTTCCCCCGTGGTCAGCGGGCCGAGTTCGCGCAGCAGGTCGGCGGCGCCCTCCTCGTCGCGGACCGGGGCGGCGGTGCGCTGGAGCAGCCCGTCGACCTCCGCCACCACGTCCGGGTCGAGCAGGTCCCGCAGGTCGGTGCGGCCCAGCAGGTCCGACAGCAGCGACGGGTCCAGGGCCAGCGCACCGGCGCGCGCCTCGGCGGCCGGGACGTCCCCCTCGTACAGGAACGCCGCCGTGTACTCCATCAGCAGCGACCGGGCGAAGGGCGAGGCCCGGTCGGTCTCCACCTCCACCACCCGCACCTCGCGCGAGCGCACCCCGCGCAGCACCCCCGCCAGCGCGGGCACGTCGAACAGGTCCTGCAAGCACTCGCGCGCCGTCTCCAGCACGATCGGGAACGACCCGTAGCGGCCCGCCACCGACAGCAGGTGCGAGGCGCGCAGCCGCTGCTGCCACAGCGGCATCCGCCGGTCCGGGCGCTGGCGGGGCAGCAGCAGCGCGCGGGCCGCGCACTCGCGGAACCGGGAGGCGAACAGCGCCGACCCGGTGAGTTCGTCGGTGACCACCGCCTCCACCGTCTCGGGGTCCACCGCCACCAGCTCGGCCAGCACCCCGGGCTCGTCCAGCCCGCCCACGGTGTCGGGCAGGTTCAGAACAATCCCGTCGTCGCCGTGCAGCACCCGGCTCTCCACCCCGTACCGCTCGCGGATCCGCGCCGCGACCGCCAGCGCCCACGGCGCGTGCACCCGGTCGCCCAGCGGCGAGTGGACCACCACCCGGCGGTCGCCCACCTGGTCGCGGAACCGCTCGATGACGACCGTGCGGTCGTCGGGCACGTGCCCGGTCGCCTCCCGCTGGTCGGCGACGTAGGCGGCCAGGTTGCGGGCCGCCCACGGGTCCAGCCCCGCGAACCCGGCCACCGCCTGCCCGGGGTCCTCGCCCAGGCGGCGCACCGCCGCGCCGATGGCCCGGCCCAGCTCCACCGGGCGGCCCTGGGCGTCGGCCTTCCAGAACGGCATCCGGCCCGGGCGGCCCGGGGCCGGGGACACCAGCACCCGGTCGGCGGTGATCCCCTCGATCCGCCAGGAGGAGGAGCCCAGGACGAACACGTCGCCCACCCGGGACTCGTACACCATCTCCTCGTCCAGCTCGCCGACCCGAGTCGGTGCCCGGCTCGTCCCTTCCTGCGTTCCGGCCAGGTGCACGGTGTACATGCCCCGGTCCGGGATGGTGCCCCCGGCCACCACCGCCAGCCGCTGGGCGTCCGGCCGGGCCCGCAGCACGTCGGCCTGGCGGTCCCACACCAGGCGCGGCCGCAGCTCGGCGAACTCGTCGGAGGGGTAGCGGCCCGACAGCATGTCCAGCACCGACTCCAGTACGCTGTCCGCCAGCCCGGCGAACGGCGCGGCCCGCCGCAGCACCGCGGCCAGCTCCGCCACCGGCCACTCGTCCATCGCGACCATCGCCACGATCTGCTGGGCCAGCACGTCCAGCGGCGACCGGGGCATGCGCAGCGGCTCGATGTCGCCCGCGCGCATCCGCTCCACCGCCACCGCCGTGGTGAGCAGGTCGCCGCGGAACGCCGGGAGGAACACCCCGCGCGAGGTGCCGCCCACCTGGTGCCCCGCCCGGCCCACCCGCTGGAGCCCGGAGGCCACCGACGGCGGCGCTGCCACCTGCACCACCAGGTCCACCGCGCCCATGTCCACGCCCAGCTCCAGGCTGGAGGTGGCCACCACGCAGCGCAGCCGCCCCGCCTTGAGGTCGTCCTCCACCACGGCCCGCTCGGACTTGGACATCGAGCCGTGGTGGGCGCGGGCGATCAGCGGCGCGGCGCCCCGGCTGCTCCCGGACTGGGCGATGACGAACGCCGGGACCTCCTCGGGCGGCGGCTCCAGGCCGAGGCGTTCGGCGTACAGGTCGTTGAGGCGGGCGCACAGCCGCTCGGCGGTGCGCCGGCCGTTGGTGAACACGATGGTGGACCGGTGCTCCTCCACCAGGTCCAGCACCCGCTGCTCCAGGTGCGGCCACAGGGAGCCGCCGCCGGAGGGGGGACCCGTGGCGGGGGTGGCGCTCAGCGAGACGGGGGCCGGGGGCGCGGGCGCTTCGAACGGCTCGACCTCCGCACCCGTCTCCTCCGCCGCCTCCTCGGCTTCGGCGGCCTCCAGGGCCCGGGGCGCGGGCAGGTCCGGCTCGTCCATGTCGAACACCGGCACCGCCACGCTCAGATCCAGGTGCGGGGCGTCCGGCGGGGCCACGATGTCGGCGCCGCCCAGGAACTCCGCCACGGTCTCCGCGGGGCGCACCGTCGCCGACAGCCCGATCCGCAGGGTGCGCCGGTCCACCAGCTCCTCCAGCCGCTCCAGGCTCAGGGCCAGGTGGGCGCCGCGCTTGGTGCCCGCCAGGGCGTGCACCTCGTCCACGATCACGGTCTCCACGCCGGTCAGCCCCTCGCGGGCCCTGGAGGTGAGCACCAGGAACAGTGATTCGGGGGTGGTGATGAGGATGTCCGGCGGCCGGGTGGCCATCCGCCGCCGCTCGTCCGCCGGGGTGTCGCCGGTGCGCACGCCCACCGTCACCGGGGACACCGGGGCGCCCAGCTCCGCGGCGGCCGCCGAGATGCCCGCCAGCGGGGCGCGCAGGTTGCGTTCGACGTCCACGGCCAGCGCCTTGAGCGGTGAGACGTACAGCACCCGGCAGCGCCGCGCCGGGTCCGCCGGGACCGGGGAGGCGAGCAGCCGGTCCAGCGACCACAGGAACGCCGCCAGGGTCTTGCCCGAGCCGGTCGGGGCCACCACCAGGGTGTCGCGCCCGCCCGCGACCGACGCCCACGCGCCCTCCTGCGCCGGGGTCGGGCCGCCGGGGAAGGCGTGTTCGAACCAGGCCCGGGTGGCGGGGCCGAAAGTGGAGGGTGTCATCGGTCCAGTCTGCCCTGCGGGGGCGACGATTCCGGGGAGGCCGCGGCCCGCGGACAACGGCCCCGGCGGCCTGTGGACAACGGCCGACACCGGACCGGGGGATCGACGATACTGGGGCCGATGAGACTGACTGTTTTCTGGCGCAACATGTACGAGCAGTTCGGCGAGGCGTACGCGCAGAGCCTGGCCAAGGACTACGTGATCGAGGGGCTGGGCTCGCGCACCGTCGAGGGCGCGCTCGCCGACGGGGTCGCCGCCAAGGAGGTCTGGCGGGCCGTCTGCGACGCGTTCGACCTCCCGACGGCGGCGCGCTGACCACACACAAGAGGGGGGACGCGTTTTCGCGTTCGACCGGAAATCGAACATGGGTTCGGGTAGGCTGGGGTTGTCCACAGGCCGACGCCGGACACCGCGATTGTCGGACCGACCGCGTAGCGTCGTGCACATCATGAAGAAGAAGGCATCGACCCAACAGGGGTATCCCGTGGCATCTGGAGACCGAGAGAAGGCTCTCGAAACCGCCCTCGCGCAGATCGAGCGGCAGTTCGGCAAGGGCTCCGTCATGCGCCTGGGCGACGACGACCGTCCGCCCATCGAGGCCATCCCCACCGGGGCGATCGCCCTCGACGTGGCCCTGGGCATCGGCGGCATCCCGCGCGGGCGCATCGTCGAGATCTACGGCCCCGAGTCCAGCGGTAAGACCACCGTCGCGCTGCACGCGGTGGCCAACGCGCAGAAGCTCGGCGGCATCGCCGCGTTCGTCGACGCCGAGCACGCGCTGGACCCCGAGTACGCCAAGAAGATCGGTGTCGACACCGACAACCTGCTGCTCTCCCAGCCCGACACCGGCGAGCAGGCGCTGGAGATCGTCGACATGCTGATCCGCTCCGGCGCGGTCTCCATCATCGTCATCGACTCCGTGGCGGCCCTGGTGCCCCGCGCCGAGATCGAGGGCGAGATGGGCGACAGCCACGTCGGCCTGCAGGCCCGGCTCATGTCGCAGGCGCTGCGCAAGATCGCCGGCGCGCTCAACCAGACCGGCACCACCGCGATCTTCATCAACCAGCTGCGCGAGAAGGTCGGCGTGATGTTCGGCTCCCCGGAGACCACCAGCGGTGGCCGGGCGCTCAAGTTCTACTCGTCGGTGCGCCTGGACGTGCGCCGCATCGAGACCCTCAAGGACGGCACCGACGCGGTCGGCAACCGCACCCGCGTCAAGGTCGTCAAGAACAAGGTGGCGCCGCCCTTCAAGCAGGCCGAGTTCGACATCCTGTACGGGGTGGGCGTCTCCCGCGAGGGCAGCCTCATCGACCTGGGCGTGGAGCACGGCATCGTGCGCAAGTCGGGCGCCTGGTACACCTACGACGGCACCCAGCTCGGCCAGGGCAAGGAGAACGCGCGCAACTTCCTGCGCGACAACTCCGACATCGCCAACGAGGTCGAGAAGAAGATCAAGGAGAAGCTGGGCGTCTCCACCGGCGACGACAGCGCCTCGGGCCCCGAGGCGGACCCCAAGGCGGCCGCCGCCGACAAGGCCCCCGCCGCCGCGGCTCCGGTGGCCGAGGCCAAGGCCCCGGCCAAGAAGGCACCGGCCAAGACCACCACCGCCAAGGCGCCCGCGACGGATGCGTGAGGCCGACACCCCGCCGGACGGTGACGACGGCTCCGAGGCCGCACCGGCCGCCGGCGGGGAGAAGGCACTGAACAGGGCCCGCACCCTGGCCCTGCGCATGCTCGCGCACAAGCCGCGCACCGCCGCGCAGCTGGAGGCGGGTCTGCTGCGCCGTGGCCACGAGGAGGAGATCGTGGCCACGGTCATGGACGAGTGCACCCGCGCGGGGCTGGTGGACGACGCCGTCTTCTCCCGCGCCTGGGTGAGCTCGCGCCACCACGGCCGGGGGCTGTCCCGCGCCGCGCTCACCCGTGAGCTGCGCACCCGCGGCGTGGCCGAGGAGACCGTCCGCGACGCGGTCGCCGAACTCGGCGACGAGGAGGAGGCGGCCGCCGCCCGGGCCCTGGCCCGGCGCAGCCTCGCCGGCAGCCGCGGCCGCGAACGCGAGACCCGCGTCCGCCGCGCCCTGGGCGTGCTCGCCCGCAAGGGCTACGGCGGCGGCCTGTCCTACCGCATCGTCCGCGAGGAACTGGAGTCCGAGGGCATCGACACCGACCTGGAGGAACCCCCGGAGTAGGCCCCGCCGGGGTGGGCGTATCGCCCCGTGTGGGCTGCCGGGGAACGGGACCGGTACGGCGCGGACCGAAGGTGTCGGCGGTGGTCCGCTCGGACCACGGCCCGCCGGGGTGGACGTATCGCCCCGCGTGGACGGCCGGGTACACCGCGCCGTGCACAGGACCGGTACGGACCGGATCGCAGCCTGCCGCAGCGCGCATGGGTGGATCGGTGCGGGCCGACGACATGACCGGGAGCCCCCGAAGGGACGTGTGCCGGGGCGGCGGACACGGCGGGTGGCGTGAGGAGAGGACAGCACATGACCGAGGAGGTCATTCCGATTCTGCGGGTGGCCGACGCCGCCGCGGCGGCGCGGTGGTATGCCCGCCTGGGCTTCGAGTTCGGCTGGGAGCACCGGTTCGAGCCGGGGCTGCCGGCCTTCGTCGAGGTGCACCGGGGGCGGGTGAGGCTGTTCCTGTCCGAGCACACCCAGGACGCCCGGCCGGACACCCTGGTCTACCTGCGGCTGAACGATATCGACGCGGTCGCCGCCGAGTTCGGCGTTCCGGTCGAGGAGGCGCCGTGGGGCCGCGAGCTGGCGCTGCGCGACCCCGACGGCAACCGGCTGCGGGTCGGCGAGCCGACCGGCTGACCGCTCAGTGGCCGGGGGCGGACTCGGGCTCCGGGGCCCCGTCGGTGCCGTCCAGGACCGCGGAGGCGGACACGTCGCCCGGCGGGGTCCGGAGCGGCTCGGCCTCGTCCGCGGCCTCCGGCTCGGGCTCCGGGCGCGGGGCGGGCGGCTCGGCGGCCAGCTCCAGCGGCGGCACGTCCGCCGCGAACCCGAACACCCGCGCGTACAGCCCCAGCTCGGCCTCCAGCGACTCCCTGCGCGCCCTCTCCCCGGTGAACCCGTGCGCCTCGCCCTCGAACTCCAGCAGCGCGTACGGCACCTTGCGCTCACCCAGCGCCGTCGCCATGGCGAACGCCTGGTCCGGCGTCACCACCGGGTCCTCCAGACCCTGGAGCAGCAGCACCGGCACGTCGATCTCCGCGGTCCGGTTGATCGGCGACCGCTCCCGATACCGCTCCACGAACCCCGGCAGCAGGCCCACCAGCGTGTCCAAGAACCGCGACTCGAAGTCGTGGGTGGTGCGCACCAGGCCCAGCAGGTCGGTCACCCCGAAGTAGGACACCCCGCAGGCGAACACGTCCCCGGTGACCGCCACCAGCGCCGTGTACCCGCCCGCGCTCGGCCCGCGCACCGCCAGCCGCTCCGGGTCGGCCTCGCCCCGCTCCACCAGGGCCCGGGCCACCGCGGTGACGTCCTCGACGTCCACCACGCCCCACTCCTTGTGCAGGCGCTTGCGGTAGGAGCGCCCGTACCCGGTGGACCCGGCGTAGTTGACGTCCACCACGCCGATGCCCCGGCTGGTGAAGTAGGCCTTGAGCGGGTCGAACGCGGTGGTGGCGTGCGACACCGGGCCGCCGTGCACCCACACCGCGTACGGGGCCGGGCCCCGTGCCGTGTGCTCGGGGTGGGTCGGCGGGTAGACGTTGGCGTGCACCGGGGCGCCGTAGCGGCCCGGGAACGTGGTCTTGTGCGGGATCGGCAGGTAGGCGGCGTCGGGCACCGACTCCATCGATCCGCGCAGCACCTCCACCCGCCCGGTCGCCGGGTCCAGCCGCACCAGCGACTGCGGCACGGTCGGCGAGGCCGCCACGCCCACCACGGTGCGCCCGTCGGTGTCCAGCATCGACCAGGTCGTCAGGTCGGTGTCGACCGGCACCAGGTCCAGGGTGTCGGGGTCGTACACGGCCGGCACCATGTCGGCGTCGCCGTGCAGCACCACCAGCCTCCCCGAGTCCAGCAGGCAGAACGACCGGTCGCCCAGGCGCCCCGGCGGGGTGTGGAACTCCTCCTCGGCCGGGTACTGGGCGACCGCCGGGCCGAACAGCCCCACCCGGTACAGGTTCCAGAAGCCGGGCCAGTCCGAGGCCGCGTACAGGGACGAGTCGTCGATCCACACGGGGGAGACCACCGACTCCTCCGAGGAGCCCTTGAGCGTGTACTCCCCGCTCAGCCCGTCCCCGTCGAACAGGCCCATCCGCAGCTCGGTCCCGTCCCAGGGCATCTTGGGGTGGTTCCACCGCACGTACGCCAGCCGGGTCCCGTCGGGGGAGGGGGTGGGGGAGGCGTAGAAGTCGGCGCCCGACACGATCTCGCGCACGGCGGAGGCGTCGGAGGCGCCCCGGCCCGACAGCGGCACCGACACGATCGACCGCCGCACCGTGCCCCCGGCGTGCTGCTCGCGCACGCACAGGACGCTGCGGCCGTCGGGACCCAGGACCGGCTCGGCGTAGCGCAGCGCGGCGGGCGCGTCCGGCTCGGGGGTGAGCGGCACCGGCTGGGCGGCACCGTGTTCCAGCAGGTACAGGCGCTGGTCGGGGGAGTTCACGAAGACGACGCCCATGCGCACGAGCGCCTTGTCGTCGCGCCGGGGCACGGGGCGGAAGGCCCGGCCGCCGTATTCGTGCACGCGGCTGCCCACGCTCCACGGGGCGGCCAGCAGCTCGGTCAGGGTGCCGTCCGCGCCGCGCCGCATGATGGTCCGGCGGCCCTCCTCCGGCCTGCTCTCCTCCCACCACACCTCGTCGCCCACGACGGAGGGGAAGGCGAGGGCGCGCACCCCCCGGGCGACGTCGGCGGCGCTGATGGGCGATGGCCAGGAGCCGTGGCTCGACAGTTCAGACATATCCCGCTCAGGATGGGTCGTGGGGTGGATCGGATGACATGTCGACCTTAGTCCTCGTGGGGCCGCATGTGCAGTCCCACCGGATCCCGTGTCCGTCTTGTAAGGGTTCGTCCGTGCACGTGGGGAGCGAACGCCGACGGCCCCGCCCACCAGGGGACGGGGCCGTCGATCGGGCACCGTGAACGTTCCGCCGGAACGCCCTAGGTGTATTGACCTGAGAGGTTAGGTACGCGGGAAGCGGGAGGGCCGCTGATCGCGGTGTGGAACCGGTGGTGATTGTAGTGGTGCAACCACCCCGTGAACGCCTCCCGCTTCTCGCTCTCGCTGGTGTAGGGGCGGGCGTGGGCCCATTCCTCGACCAGGATGCGGTTGAACCGCTCGACCTTGCCGTTGGTCTGGGGACGGTAGGGGCGGGTGCGCTTGTGCTTGATGCCCTGGCCGGCCAGCAGGTCCCGCCAGGCGTGGGACTTGTAGCAGGACCCGTTGTCGGTCAGC
>NZ_JBJJBV010000132.1:0-18031 GCF_045446735.1 Nocardiopsis protaetiae | reverse complement strand
CCCGAGGCGATCGACTCCAGCCAGTCGGCGGCTATGGCCTTCAGCCGGTCGGCGTCGCCCAGCAGGGCCACAACCTCATCCCACACGCGCTCCTCCATCTCGCGCGCGGGGATGGCCGAGTCGTCGCACACCTGCGCGCCCCGGTGGTGCGCCACCCGACCCTTACACCGGTAGGTCGGGCCGACCCCTGCGCCGTTCTGTCGGTCCTTCCGCCCGCCCTTGCCCCCTACGTAGTACGCCCCGCACTGCCCGATCAGCCGCTTCGACAGCGGATAGGTCCGGCGCTCAGGGCCTGCCCCCGGCCTGGTTGGGCGCAGCGCCTCGCGCAGCTCGGCCGCCTCCCCGGGCTCGAAGATCGGCGGCAGCGGGATCGTCACCGTCGCCCCATGCTCGGGGGTACCGTCCTTCTTGAGCTTGGCACCGCGCCCGGCGCTGGCCCGGGCAGGGTTCCGAAACACCACACGTGACTCGGTGGTGGACTCGGCCAGCAACCGGGCCCGGAGGTTGACCACCGACCACGGCACGCCCGAGCGGGTGACCAGGCCCAGGGTGTTGAGCCGTGCGGCGGTGTCACCCACGCTCAGCCCCTGGCCCACCAGCAGGGTGTAAGCCTCCCGCAGCACGGTGGCCTCGCGCTCATCGATGACGATCTCGGAATCGCGCGCCTTCCCCTCTGCGCGCCACCCGAAGGGCAGGGCCCCGCCGACATAACCGCCTTCAGCGGCCTTCCGGCCCAGCCCGGCTTGGGTGCGCTCGGTGATGAGCCTGTGCTCGAACCCCGCGAAGCTGGCCAGCACCCCGAGCATGGCCTCACCCGCTGCGGTCGAAGTGTCCAGCTCCTGGGTGACGCTGGCGATGGCCACCCCGCTCTCTTTGAGCTGCTCGGCCAGCCGGTAGAACGTGCCGATGGTGCGTGCGATCCGGTCGAAGCGCTCAATGACGACAACGTCGATCAGCCCGGCCTCGGCGTCGGCAAGCAGCCGGTCGAACTCGGGGCGCTTCACCAGCGTGCCGCTGACCCCGCCATCCTCGTACGTGCCCGCCACCTTCCAGCCCTTCAGCTCGGCGAACCGAGTGCACACGTCGAGCTGGTTGTCCAAGCTGGTGCCGTCGGTCTGCGAACTGGTGCTGACCCTCAGGTACAGAGCCGCCCTCACTTGGTTTTCCCTTCTGTCGATCGATACAGGACGGCCCCCGCTGGGTGGGCGGGGGCCGGGGGATGGTCAGACCAGCTGGTGCTTGGTGGTGCGCCGCTCGGCGCCATTGACCGTATAGACGAACTCGGACGATTCGAGGCGGCCCTCGAACGTGCCCCGCCCGACCTTGGCCTTCACGGTCTTGGGCTTGTCGGCAGCGGCCTGCTCCCTGGCCTTGGCGCGGGCGGCCTTGCGCTCGGCCTTTTCAGCGGCCAGGCGGGCGGCACGCTCGATGCCCGCCTGGACCATGTGGGCGAAGCCGTAGCCTTCGACGGCCTTCACGGCGTCGGTGGTGACGGCGATTCCGTCGTCTATGCGGGTGACCTGCTGGCCAGCGGCGCCAGCCCGCAGGGCGAGCGACTTGAGCTTGGCGTCGTGGCCGGGCGCGAACTCGCGCGTGGTGGTCTTGGCGCAGCCGGTGGCCTCGCCGGTCTCGGCGTTGGAGAACCGGGCGCACTGGCAGGGGTTCTCGGCCTTGGCCTTGGGGGCGGTCTTGGTCTCGGCGGGGGTGTTGGCAGTGTTCGTCATGTCAGCTTCCTTTCGGTTAGGGGGTGTTCAGGCAGCGAGGGTGTAGGAGCTGGTCCAGCCCCGGACGGCGACCACGTCGCCCAGCTCGTCGGCGGTCACCTGGTCGGCAACGGGGGTCACCGGGCAGCGGTAGTCGGCCAGGTGGGCCACGCGGTGGCACCGGATGTGCGTCACGCGGTCGAGTCGAAAGCTCCGCGCCGTGCCGGAACGCCTGTCGTGAGCCCGGATAACAAGGTCGCCAGCGGCGGTTACCTCGATGGCGTGCACCTCGACCTGACGGCGAGAGACCTTGCCGTCGCTGGCGACGTAGCGCAGCGTCACGGCCGACGCCCGGTCCATCGATCGCAGGATGTGGCCGAGCGTCTTGGCCTGGTTGGTGTTGGTGCGCATCGGGTGTCCTCCGTCCGGGGCTGGGCGGGGGTGCGGCTCCTGTCCGCACCCCCAGGGGATCGGCTATCGGGCGGACAGCTCGGCGATGAGCGCCTCAGCGTGGGCGGTGTCGCCGTTGTCCAGCGCCAGCTTGAGAGCGAATTCGAGCGTGGCGACGTCGAACGCGGGGAGGGCGGCGGCAAACTCGTTCATTTCGGGCTTCCTTTCGTCCGGAGGAGCGGGGGGCGAAGCCCCCCGCGTTGTTAATTCAATTAAATCATTCCGATAATTACCCCCACAATTTCAAAAGGGCGCTCCGCAAATCACGGCACGATAAAGCCTTTGTTGCTGGAGGGGTGCTAGTCGGCAAGGGCGCGGGCCAGGGCGCGCACGTCGGCCGTGGGGTGCACCGAGCGGCTCACCAGGTCGCCGGACTGGTCGGTGTGGTCGACCACGAACGCACCCGCGCGCACCTGCACGACCGCGTCCCCGACGACCAGCAGGGGCACGTCCACGCCGTGGATGCCCGAGTCAATGACGCCCCCGGGGCCCAGGATGCGCAGGGCGTTGTTCAACTCGATCAGCAGGTTCATGCTGCTCTGCCAGTCGCTCATCGGGTCACCGCCAACCACTGGCGCACGGCTCCGGCCAGGTCGGCCATGTCGTGGGCGGAGGTCAGGGCGGGGCGCGCGGGCAGCAGGCGCACGAAGGGGCGGGGTCGGGCGGCTCGTCGGGGGCGGGTCCAGCGGGTACCGTTGTTCATGCCGACAGCTCCTCCTGTTGGCGCGCCGGGGGGCGGGTAGGGTCCGCCACCCCGGCACCTTGATTGGGCTCAAAAACGGCGGGACGAGCCGCCGGAATACCCAATTAAACTATTATCCTTTCCCCGTGCGCAATTACCCCGACACATACGCCGCTATAACCCGCCGAATACAAAAAGCCCCGAGCGCTATTCGACAGCGCTCGGGGCTCGGGGGTTTGGGGTTTGGTCAGGCCGGAGCGGTGGCCACCTGCTCGGCCCTGATCTGCCTGGAGTAGCGCCGACCAGTGGTCAGGCTGACCCCCAGGTGGTCGGCCACCTGCTGCGCGGTCAGGTCAGGGTGGTCAGCCAGCAGCGCCCGCACCTGGTCAAGCCGTTCAGCCTTGGCGGCCACAGGGTCAGGTCCCGGGCCAGGGCTGACCATGGTCAGCTCGGGGTGATCAGGTGCGGTGACCACCTGGCGCGCACCGGCCTGGTCAGGCTCAACGGGGGTGACCACCCTGGACTGGTCAGGGGTCGGGGTGGCCTGGTCAGACTCGGCCGGAGTGGTCACCGGCTCCCTCGGCCTGGTCGGCAGGAGTAGGCCGAGTACGACCTTGTAACTGAGTTCGAGGGCCAGCACCGGGAACAGGGCCGTTGCCACTCCGGGCCAGGAGGCCACGGCCCAGCCCACGGCGGCGTTTGCGGCCCCGGTCGCGAACAGGCCGACAATGAATGCCGACCGGGCCCAGAAGCTCGGGTAGGTCAGAGCCACCAGCAGCCCGAGCAGGGTCAAGGCGTCAACGGTGGCCGCTGTGACGATCGCGTGTGTCCCCGCCTTGCCGTACTGCTCGGCGAAGGCATGCAAGTTCGCGAAGCTCGTGAATAGCCCCGCCCCCACGATCAGGGCCAGCCCGGCAACGGCGACCCTGCGCACGGCTGCCGGGCGCTCGGGCACGTTCTGGCCGCTCATCGACCCGCCTCCTCGTGCGGACACACGCCGTTGCCGAGGTGCCTCCCGACGTTGCAGTTGAAACACAGCACCTGGTAGCCGGGCGGGTAACCCTCGCGCTTGAGCCACCGGTAGAGCTTCTCGCCTCCCCCGCCGATCTCGCGCCTGTGTTCAGCGCCGTTGTTATCTACATGGTCGATGGTCAGCAACCGTTCGGTGGACTCCGAGCAACACGCACACTCACGTCCGTAAGCCTCCAGAACGGCCAGCCGGAGGCGCAGGCTCTGTTCCGCCCTCCGCTCCCGAATGCGCTCAAGGTTGGCGGCGTAGTAGTCCGCTGCCTGCTTTCGGGTGTGCTCGCGGTTCGCCTCCAGCCATGCAACCCTCCGTTCCCGCAGGCAAACCCAACACTGCTGCCGCCCGTCCGACCGGCGTCGGACGTTCTCCCCCGTCTGCGCGTGCCCTCGTCGGCACGTCGGCGTGCTTGACTGGTCTGTGTCGATCACTGCTTGAAACCTCCTGATCGGCTCGGGCCGGGGCTGGTCGCACAGCCCCGGCCCGCTTACGCCCTGCTACTTGCGGGGCAGGGTGGGGCGCCGCTTCTGACCGTGGGCGTAGACGGTTCGGACGGCCTCGCGCCCGGCCATGGCCTGCCGAGCCGCAGCGGTGCCCCGGCTGGTCTGCACCCGCTCGGCGATCTCAGCGCGCGACAGCGCGGGCGGCTCGGGGTCGGCCATCTGCTCGGCCAGCTGCTCGGCGGTGCCGTACGCGGTGTCGGTCGCGGCGCGCCAGTCGCCCTCTGCGGCCAGGTCGGCCACTCGCTGCGCGGCGTCTGCGGCAAGCTGGCGGGCGCGCTCGTCCAGGCCGGGGGTCTGGTCCAGCACCGCCCGGGCGCGCTCGGCCCCGCCAACCGTGCGTGCGCCCAGCAGCGCGTTGCGAACGCGCCCCTCGGCGGTCTTGCGCGGGTCCTGTGGATCTGCCATGTCGGTTCTCCTCGTGCTGTGTTTTGATCGGAAGCGGGATGCCATGGTTCCCGGGGGCGGCCACCCTCCGGTCTGGGTGGCCGCTCGGCCGCTCTACGCGTCGGCCAGCTCGGCGCGGCGTCGGCGCGCGTACTCGCGGTGGCACGCCCGACAGGCGCGCCGCCCGTCGAAGGTGATGCGCAGGTTGCTGCCCGAATACTTGTGACCTCGGGGGCACGCCGTCTTGCGCGCCTCCCGGTGCACTCCGTGGCGCACTTGGTCCGCCACGTTGTCAGCGGGGGTGGCCCATCTCAGATTGCTAACCCGGTTATTGGTCTTATTGCCGTCCCAATGGGCGGCGTGGTGGCCCTCGGGACGCGGCCCGCGCCAAGCTTCCAGGACGGTCCGATGGACCGTGCGCGTGTACTGCTCGCCGTCCCGGTACAAGCTGACGTACGGGTACCCACCCCTGTTCAGCATGGGGTTGAGCAGCTCGCCCTCAGGGTCGCGGTGGAAGCTGCGGACCCGGCCCCGGTCGCTGACCTGATAGAGCCCCTCGAATCCGACCACAGGGCGCCACTGCTCGCGCTTACCGGCCGCCATCGGTCACCAGCTCCCGCACTTCCACGTCCAGGGCCACCGCCAGGGCGGTCACGCTGTGGTCGTTCGGGGTGACCTTTCCGGTCTCCCAGCGCCGGACGGTGAGCGGCGTCCGGTTCAGCTTGGTCGCCAGCTCGTCCCTGGACATCCCGAGCCGCTTCCGTGCGGCGCGCATCGCGTTTGGGTCGAGCACCGTTCCACCTGCTCTCCGGTCGTCGTGATCGTTGGATCAACCGGACCACGATCAGGTGGATTTGCCACAAGGGCGTTACCCCGCCCTACGGCGCGTGGCCTCTGCCACACCACACCCGGGGCCGGCGACAGCGACGAGTTTCAGGACCACAGCGACGGGTGACTCCGCGGCCGGTTCTGGGCGCCGGGGCGCGCCCGGCCTGGCCCGGACGCCGCGCGGGTGTGTCTCCTGAACGCACGGACGGCCCTCCGAGCCCACGAGGGCGCGCCCGGGGGTGCTGGGCCGGATGCGCCCACGCCAGGTCGCGGGCGTTCAAGAAAAGCCGTGCAGCACCCGAGCGGGCCACCACATGTAAGGCGGCTCCTCGATCACCAAGGCGTCCAGGTCGTGCCAGTCGGTGGCCAGGGCGCTGGTGTCGACCTGGGCCCACCGTTCGGCGCGCGCCCACACCTGGAAGGGGTCGCCGCGCTCGGGGGCGGTCACGACCGCGTCCAGCTCCTTGACCAGGCGCCACTGGTCGGCGTTGAGCCGGTCGGCCTCGACCCACACCACAACCGAGGGCACGTGGTCTGGTTCCCACTCAGGGGCGGGCAGGTCGTACCCGAACACCGCCGGGTCGAAGTCCTCGGGCAGCAGGTCGCGCGCCCCGGCCCAATCGGAGTCAGGGGGCGGGGTCACGCACAGCTCCGGGTCGAACCGGGTTTCGGGGCCTGCCGCCCCCTCGGCCAGCAGCTCGGCCGCCTGGTCGGGCCAGCGGAAGTAGCGGGACTCGCCGAGCGGTTCGGCGTCGCGGGCCACGGGGCACAGGTCGATCGGCGCGGGCAGCACCAGCCGCGCCCACCCGCGCTGGCCCGTCCACATCCAGTTCAGCAGCATCCACGCCGCCGTGTTCTCCTCGGTCATGGCGACACGATGGCACGGTTCACGCGAACAATCGCATTGCGTGGCCCGCATGGTAACCGTGGGTAGTGCGCCGCTGGTCCGGCTGGCCACCCCGCCGCCCCCGAGTGTGGCTCTCCGGCCCTCCGTGGGGTTTCCCTGGACACGGGAGCACCCCGGGCGGATGCGTGGTCCAAGCCGGGGCCCAACTCAAAGAAGAGCCACCGGGGGTCAGTCGGCCTTTGGCGGCGTATCGTCGGAGTCGGTGACCCCGGTGCTGTCACCTTTCTCCATGATCATGGGGGGAAGCTCCGACACGTCAACGTTCCCCGGGGCAAGCTCCGGCCAGGGCTTGGTGAGTGACTCGATCCCCGTTCCCTCAGTCGGAATCTGTGCCCTAGGACTCTTCCGGGTTGCCCTCCACTCTCCCCCGGTGCGGTGAGGCCACATCTTCCACCAGGGGTCGCCCGGCCTGGGCTTCACGCTGAGAGAACGCCAGAACCACTTGTACTCCTGGAACTCCCCCGTGTTCAGGTTGATCCTCTCACCGTGCTCACGGCGCGGCCGGAAGGTGATCCAACGAATGTCAACCCAAGCATCGCCCTTATCGGCGGAGTCCAGGAAGGCTGTCAGCTCGAAGGGGTCCGACCCCCGCGCCATTGCGCTCGCTTGCTTCCAGTCACCAGCCTGCTTGACCGCCGGGCCGTAAATACCTGCCCGTACGTTATAGAACAGACCTGCTCCCTCAGCGTGAGCTGTTACGTCCACACGGTTTCCTTGGCCAGGGTCCGTATAAACGGTTTTGTACCTCCAGACATGCTGTGAGAGGCCCAGCCACTCCCACCGGGCAGCAGCAGCCGCCGCGACCGCCGCCAAAGCAGCGAAGAACAGCGTGGTCAAAAGTATGAACGTCTCCATAGCATCCTCCACTTCGCCAAGACTGCCACTCCCGAGCGCATCCGGCCGTCATTCGGATCATCCGGGCGGCTACAGCCCCGGCAGCTGGTTCACCAGGTAGCCGATCGCCCCGCCACAGACCAGCCCGACCACGGTCCAGAACGCAGACACCCCGCCATCGGCCACGAGCCGCTCTCCGAAGGTGGGCCGCTCTGCCCGGGGCACGTTCAGGATGACGTCTCTCGGCCGAGATCGGGGGTCATCCTTCCTAAAGGGCCCCCAGCCTAGGACTAGTGCCATTGGGGGGATGATGAATAGCGACGCCAGAAACCCGATCACGAGCAGCAGTGCTGATGCACCAACGGCGGTATTCAGGGCCTCTCCTACCTTCGCCCCTTGTGCCACGGCCTGGATAACAGCGTAGACGCTATAAGAAACAAAAACTGCCGCTAGCGCGAGCAGAGGCCAGATCCACGGTGGTCTCATCCGGTGGGGGGCGCAGATCTTTTCGACGGCGGTCAACGCGCCCCGAGCGGTCATATCCGGCTCAACAAGCCCAACTCCAGCGACCGGCCCCAACTCCACCACAACCGCCGCGTCATCACTGGTCGCCTTCATCCTGACGTGCTCCAGCCGCTCAGGCAGCTCGTCACCCATCTTGGCGAAGTCTCCGGGCTCGGTCCCCGTCAACTCATCGTTGACGGTGAACTCTAGCTCGCCAAACTCGGCCAGCGCCTCCGCGATAGCTTCTAGCTCGTCTCGGTACAGCCGGAGCTGTCCGAGCGGGTGAGTCTCCAGTCGTTTCTTAACGCGCTCAACCGCCATGCCGACATCTTGGCGCAGATCAGGCCGGGGCGGCTCCGCGAGGCCGGAAAGTGAAGCGCATCCGTTGCCGAAACCGGTTCACCACCGCAGTCGCACAGCACGGTTGGAGTCGGTGACCGGCAGGACCTGACCGCTGTAAGGTGCCGCCATGGAGCCACAGCCGCCCACCGCCCTGGACATCGCCACCTTCGTGATCGCCGTCGTCGCGGCCGTCACCGCCGCAGTGTCTCTGACCTGGAACGTCGTGTCCTGGCTGTTCTCAGGCGGGCGGGCGACGGCTGAGCTGGACGATGGTGTTATCCAAGCCAACGGAGTCGCATACGCGCTGACCGAGAGGGGCAAGCCCATCGACCCCAACGCGGCCAAGTACGGTTTCACGAAGCGGGCCATCTTCGTGACCGTCCGCAGCGTTGGGCGGCTACCTGTCACCGTCGCCCAGTGGCACCTCAAACTGCCCGGTCTCCGCTATGGCGAGATGAACTCGCCCCACGGCCCCAGCCTGCCCCACCGGCTGGAACCGGGCGAGCACGCACAGTGGGCCATCGAAGTAGATGAGCAGATGCTCGCCACCCTCCGCACCACACGGGGGCGGGCGAAGGTCGACGACGTCGAGGTTTACGCTGTGGTCTCGCTCGGCAGCGGCAAGGAGATCAAGACTCCCCAGCGCATCAATTTCACAGCGAAGGAGCTGGAGCAGGGCAAGTAGCAGCTACTGCTCGTCGGCGTCGGAGGGCGGGACCAGGTCGGCCGTTCCCGCGTAAAGCCCGTTGTGTCACCGACCCCAACGGGGCACGCCCAGCCGGTCGCCGAACCGGGCCGACATAATGGTCTGCGCACAGATCATCCCCCTCCCGGAGGACTCCATGACGGCCCCATCCCCCACCTCACCCGCTCCCAAGTTCCCGGCCGGATGGGCGTTCGGCTGCGGATGCGGGGGCATGGTCCTCGGCGCCCTGGCCATGCTCGTCTTCGTGCTGGCCACGTACCCGATGCCCGAGGACACCGCGACCACCGCACAGGCCGAGGTGGAAGAGCAACAGGTCGGGCGTGACGAGGCGTTCGAGTTCCACCAGTTCAGCGTCACTGTCGAAGACGTCGAGATGGACGCCACGCGCTTCGACGGCGACATGATCACCTCGGCGGGCACCTACGTGGTCGTGACGGTGCGGGTCGAGAACACCTCCCAGGAACCTCAGGAGGCGGACCGGCGGTGGTTCCGTCTGGCGGACGCCGAGGGGGCCGTCTACGAGTACGACAGGAACCTGGCCATCCGGACACGGCAGGACGTGAACCCGGGCAACGCGCTGGTCGTCCCGAACCCCTACAGCGTTCCAGCCGATGCGGAGATCACCCATCTTGTCGTCGGGGACGAAGAAGACGGGGCAGTGGTCAGAGTCGAGCTGTAGACCACCGACGCCCCCAGCTCCGCGGCTAACCAATGGTCATTGCTCCATAACGACGAGTGCAGCCGGCCACGGGCCGCTCTTCCCTGACCTGGAGGGGCCGGGTGGGCCCGACACCCGGCCCCGGCCACGCCATGTCAGGGAAGGCCCCACCGAACGTCAGAGAGGAGCCACCCCGGCTCAGCCCCCGGCGGCGTCCCGCTCGGCAGCGGCCTCGCGGCGCTCGCGCGGGGTCACCTCGTCGGTGGACCACGTCAGCAGGTCGACGGGGTCGCACTCCAGCGCGCGAGCCAGGCGTCCGATGTTGCGCAGCTGGGGCGCGGACCACCCAGCTTCCCAGTCGGTTGTCAGGTCGCTAGTCGGGCGCAGCCCCATCAGGGCAGCCAGTTCGCCGTGTGTCAGCTCGCGCCCGCGTCGCAGGCGCTTCATCGCCCGGCGGTCGAAGCTCAGGATCGGCTCGGGTTCAGGTTCGGTGTCGGTCATGGCCGGGTTCTCCTGTTGTTCGTCATTATCTCTCGCCAGGCCTCCCTCCCTCTCCGGTCGGGGGGACCTCTGCTGCCGGACGAGGGGGTCCCGACCACCTCCCCCCTCTTTGAGGGAGGGGGGAGGTGTGGCCGGGGACCTCCCCCCGGCTCGCGGAGGGAGGTCGTAGGGAGGTGGGGGGAGGTGCCTATTCAGGCAGGGTGAGAAGAGTTGCTTTTCCCTTCCCCTGAGGCGTCGCGATGATTTTTCCGCCTCGGATGGCCGCGTCGATCGCCTTCTCGGACTGCTTCTTGCTGTTACCAAGTGCCGCTCCGAGTTTGGACTTTGAGCAGCTCTCGCCCGTCTCCAGGATCTTGCGCAGAGCTTTGACCGCCGTGGTAATCCACACGGCGTCTTGGGTCGACTGGCGATCACCGTTTCCGGTTGTGCCGAGCCGCCCGGTGGCCGAATCAAAGGACAGTTCGATTTCCGGCTGACTGACCTTGCGGCCGAATGCGCTGAAATACCGACTGTCTTGCTTGTCCTTCGTCAGTCGCCAGAGCACGTCCGGCCAGTCATCCCACCGCGTGGCCCCTCGGGTCCGCTCGGCACCCTCCTCCTGACCTCGGCCGATGTGCGTCGGCAACCACAGGTCGCGCACTCCGGCCTCGCGCTTGATGACGTCCAGTGCCTCGGTGAACACCGACACGTCCTGGTTACTGTTCTCATCACCGCACCCGGAGAACGCACGAGCCGCAGGGTCCACAATCCACGCCTCGACGTCACGGTCCCGGAGCCACGCGGTGATCCACTCTGCGACCGGGTCGGATATCAGCGGCATTCGCTTGCCGCGCAGGTTCAGCACGTGGATCCGGTCCACGTTGCGGATGTTCTGCGCCTCCAGCCAGTCAACGAACTCGTCGCCGTCCAGTTCGTAGTTGAAGATCGCGAGGTTGCCCACCAGCGGGGTGGCTACTTCGAACTTGCCGAGGAACGGCTCACCGTCGACCAGCGATCGGGCGAGGTTGCACACGAGCGTGGTCTTGCCGGTCTTGTACTGCGCCGCGATGGTGGTGTTCGCCCCAACCTTGCCCAGACCGTCAAACCGGTGCTGGACCTTGGCGCGGTCCTTACGCAACAGGTCGGCTAGCGACCCGCCGTCATCCTCGGTCGGTGCTGTCCAATCGGCAGCGGCCTGCTCGGTGGCAGCTTCCTGGGTGGCGACCGTCCGCAAGAGCGCCTTGTCGGCCTCACGCTCGTACTCGCTCGTGGCCTTGTACGCCTCGGGATCCGCGCGCCATAGCTCCCGCGTCGCCCCGCTGGCGGGAACCTCGTCCCGCTTGGCCGATTCCTCCCGCCACACGAATTCAAGGATCTCGTCGAACTTGTCGGGGTCGTAGTCGTAGCGCGGCCGATTCGACCCCTGGTCGTAAGCGCGCATCGCCGCGTAGTAGTTGGCATACGCGCGCGGAGTCGTGTCCCTGGCGTCCCGGGCCTCGTATCCGGCCGTCTTCTTGACCCATGGGTACGAGCTGCGGTCGCGGTGGCCGGGCGGCAGGCTCAGGCACGCCGCCTTCGAGTCGCACTCGGCCAGGTTGTCGGCCTGGCAGGTGCTGTTGATCGCCTCGGCCCGCGCGGCGGCCTCGCGCCGCCGCTTACGGCGCTGCTTCGCCTGGTCGATCGCATCCCCAGAGCGCGCCAACTCGTGCACCCAGTGATCGATAGGGGCGTACTGCCCGAACTGGCCCGCCTCGATCCGGTACACGTCGACCGTCTTCGACCCGGGCACCATGACGTAGGCCCCGGCTCCGCGCTTGAAGTCGACGTTGGTGCCGAGCGTGACGCCGTACTGCTCGGTGTCGGTGCCCTCGGGCAGCTCGTAGACGTACTGGAGGCCACCGCGCCCCGTGCGGATGGTCAGCGTGGTTGTCAGGGGCCCGTGCTCGGCCTCCAGCGCAGCCATGGTCTGGTCGCCGGTCTTACCCTCGGCGACGTCGACGTCCGGCACGCCCAGCCCGTCCAGCCGCCACCCCATGTTGAGCTTGCCGCTGTCCTGGGCGAACCAACCGATGATGGTGTCGGCGTCGGTGGTGGCGTCGCCTAGGCCGTTGGGGGCGAAGCTCTTTCGGCTGAGGGGGTGCTTCCCCGTGCTCTTGCACTCCTCTCCCTTGAGACAGCGGCACGTGCCGTCGTCGCGCACACCCCAGCACGGCAAGATCGGATGACCCAGTGCGGCCAACACCAGCGCACTGGCCAACAGGCCCCGCTCGTCACGGACCGGGTCCATGGTCCCCGAGGAGTGGCTGACCACCAGAACATCGTCAGCGCCCGCCCGAGCCACCCACGCGGCATCAGCTTGTTCGCTGGACACCGGACCTGCTTCGATGGGGTCAGAGTTTTGGGGTTGTGCTGGGCTCTGGTGGCCCCCCGTCTGGTCAGCGGGGGGCTGCTGCGTGTTCGCGGTGGTCACTGGTCGTCGCCCCCGCTCTGGTCGGCGTCGGCGGGGCGCGCTCCGAACAACAGAGCCGCCAGGCGCTTGTACGCCCGGTCGCTCATGGGCGCGGTGGTCCACTGAACGTCTACGGCGTGCGCGGCCTGGTCGGCGGGGGCGGGCGTTTCGCCGTACTTCGCCTCGACTTCGTCGAAGGCAGTCACTCGGCCACCTCCGCCCGGGTGATGAGGGCGGTGTACTCGACACCGAGGGCGTCGGCGAGGCGGCCGATGGTGTCGAGCAGAGGCGTCTTGATTCCGTGCTCCCACCGCTTGATCGATGAGGCGTGACGGCCGACTCTGTCGGCAAGCTCCTGTCGGCTGACTCCGCGCTCTTCACGGATTCGGCGCATGGCGGCGCGGTCGAATGTGAGGACAGGCATTACGGGTTCTCCGCTGCGGATGGTTCGCGCCCGCATCATGCAGAGTCGAGGCGCGGCAGCGGCCCGCTGTGTGCGTCCGCTCCCCGCAGGGGCCGACCCCTCGGCCACCCCCGCCCATCGGCAGTCTCCCCGCTCCCCGGTATCAATCACCCGCCCAGGAGGCGGGGGCCGGACGGCTGTGTGCCTGTCTGGCCCCCAGGGGAGCACGTGGGTCCCCTGGGGCACAAGCCGAGGGGTGCCCCTGCTACCGCTCCTATCCCGGTACCCCCAGTACGGCAACGACAGCGCCCGTCCCGCCGGGGCTCGTTACTCGTCGTTCGGGCCGGCGCGACGAGAAGTGACAACAAGGCGTGTTCAGGCCGACGCAGCCCCGTAATCAGCTCGTGATCGCCCCGCGTGTCGAATGGGCTCCCCGTCCCCGCGCAGCCGACGACGAGGCGGGCGGCCTTTCACGACGAGGAGCGCAGGCGTGACCGACGAGCGAGACCTGATCGAGTACGACGATCCCCGCGTCCTGAGCGAGGTCTTCCCCGACCGAGACACCGCCGAGCCCTGGGGGTGCACTGCGTGCGGGGTCGTCCTGCCCGCCGACCAGATGACGGTCATCAAGCGCCACCACGCCCTGTTCGCGAAGGGGTATCTGTGGACCTACTGCCCCGACCACTTCGCCCGCACCCTGGTCTGAACCCCACCCCGCACAAGGAAGGGCCGCGGGGACGGTCCAAAGAGGCTCCGTGACCCGCAAGAGCTGGTCGACGACAACAGGGGCCTCTCCGGCCTGGGTCCGCTCTCTAACCGGGCGGGGTCCTACTCGGTCCGCTCGTCCAGGTCCTCAACACGGGCGTCGATGTTGTGGGTGGCGCTGACGATGCGTGTCACAAAACCCTGCTCGACCGTCACCATCTTCTCCCCCACACCGATCGGCCTGACTGTGTAGAAGTCATCGGTGTCAGGCATCTCGTTTTCGATGGTCTTCTTCTCGTCCTTGTCGGACGCGACGAACCAGAGCAGTAGCTTCTTTAGCTCCTTCGCGTCCTGGGCCTCGTAGACCTTGACGCCTTGCTTCTTGTCGAAAGAGCGAACGACCGCTATCACGCCGCACCTCCAGGCACGTTGATGGAGTAGGTCCCGCTGACCAGGTGTGTCAGGTCCCCCGGGTCAACCGAAACACTCGCGGTGACCTTGCGCTTCTTGTCGCGGGTGCCGCGCTCCTTGCCCAGGTCGAAAGTCTCCCCGAAGTCGCCCATGCGTGAGAACGCCTTGTTGACGATCCTCGTGTCGTAGTCGTCGAGCGTGAGGCACTCGATCAGCAGCGCCTTCAGCGCCTCGGCGTCGGAGGCTTCGTAGACCTCAATGGCGCGCTGGCGGTTGGTGAAGTAGTGGACAGTCGCTATCACGGGGCGTCCTTCGGGCTCGGCTACTGCTCGGGGGCACAGTGCGTTCGTGAAGCTACACCAGACAGGGCTTCCCGGGCCACACCTCCGTGGCCTCTTCTCGGCATTCCGTGGGGCCTCCGAGCGGCTCGAACGCCCATCCGGGGCCGAACTCCGCCCGGCCCACGAAGAAGCCCCGGAAGCCCATCCGAGAGCTTCCGGGGCCCATCCCCCGGTCAGCGGGCGGCCCGCTTGATCCCCTCCCGGACCGCGTCCAGCCACCCAAGGTCAGCCGCCCACCGCTCGGCCGTCTTACCGACAACCGTCTCCCCATCGGTCATCAGCACCTGGTGGCCCTCGGCCCCCGCCCGGACCAGCAGTCGAAGCAGTTTGGCGTCGTGCCCCGGAGAAAACGTGCTGCGCGTGGTCGACAGGCAGTCGGTGGTGACCCGGCGCCACACCTGGTCACCGTTGGGTCCGGTGTGCTGCGGGACAAGGTACGAGTACAGGCTGCACGCGCAAACCCTGGCCAGCGTCGTCGTGTCCACCACGGTCACACCTCCCCGGACTCGGCAGGTCGGGCCCGGCGCTCAGTAAGGGCACGCTGCGCCTTGCGCCAGGGCTCGGGCAGGGGGTTGCCAGCCGTCAGCCACAGGTGCAGCCGGTCGAACGCCTCGTCAGCTCGGGCCAACGCTGCCCGCAGCGTGGCCTTGGTCGATCGTGTGTCCTGGTGTTCGCGCAGCGCTTCCGACAGCCGGTCGAACAGCTCGTCCGCGTGGTCGTCGGGGCTGCGGCCTTCGGCCGTCATGGGGTCTCTCCTCGTTGCTCTCGGCTCTGGTCCGCGCCCCGGCTCCGGCGAGGGAGCGGGGGCCGCTGGGTCGGCCACACAACCGGAGCGGGGCGTCTGCGCGGCCGGGTCAGGCGCGCCAGATCGGCGAGAGTGACGGCGCGGGGCTGCTGGTCTCGCGACTGGGCGTCCATGGGCCCAACGATGCCGAGGAGTCACGCGCCGTAACAGGGACGCAGCGTCCTACTTTCGAGCGCTTAAGGGGTCACCCCGACGAATTCGGCGAGCTGGCGCAGCCCCGGGGGCTGGACGGGCCCGGCGTACAGGTCCTGGATGATCGCAACCGCCAACGTGTGGTGGCGCATCCAGTCGGGGGACGCCCGGCGCAACCGTTGCAGGGTGGCCACGGCTCCCTGCGCGTCGCCAACGTCGGTGTACGCCCGCGCGACGTCCAACAGCAGCCACGTCCGCCACGACGGCGGGGTGTCGGCGCTCAGCCGCATTCCCTTCGCCAACTCCAGGGCCTCGTCTGGGCGCTTGTGCTGAACGGCCAGCCGCACCCGTTCGATGCGCACCGACGAGCGACTGAAGATCGACACCGACCGGCCGTCCCGGGGCTGGGGCAGCTTCGGCAGGCGGCGCGCCTGCTGCTCGGCGGTGGCCATCATGTCGCGAGCCCCCTCGTAGTCGCCCGACCGCGCGGCGCTGGTGGCGCCGCTCATAACCAGACCGCCCCAGACCCGCAGGCTGGCGGCGGTGTCGGTGCCGACCTCGCGGTCAACGCCGTCCGCCGCGTGGATGACCAGATTCCCGGCGTCGTCCAACCTGTTCTGGCGCTGGTACGCCCACGCCACCGACCCGAACACCATCGGGGCCAGCAGCGGGTCACCGGAGTTGTCGGCCGCGTTCGCGGCGCGCTCCAAGCTGGCCAGCGCCAGGTCTGTCTTGCCAAGGCGGATGGCCAGGTGTCCGGCGAGCTGGAGCGCCTTGCCGAGCGCGTGCTCGCCCTCGGCTCGGCTGTGGCCGGACCCAACGGCGGCAGCAAGCCGAGCGTCGGCGATGATGTCGGGCAGCACGTCCAGCAGCCGCCCGAACTGGGCCCCGTGGTACAGGCTCCAGCCGTCGGACACCTCGGCGCGCAGCAGCGGCAGCGACAGGGACTCGGCCGCGTCGCGCGGGGGCGGGGGTGCGAACAGCGGCGGCATGATGGCCCGGCGCAGGGCGACCAACTGTGGGGGCTCGGCGTCACCGTTGGACGGCACGGCGGGCGGGTCGCCGAGCAGCGTGGTCAGCTCCACGCCCAGCCCGGTGGCCAGGGCGTGCAGGGTGGGCAGTCGGGCGCTGTGCTTGCGCTGCTGCTCCAGCTTGCGAACGACGTCGACGGACACGCCCGACCGCTCGGCCAGCCCTTCCTGGGTCAGGTCGGCAACACGGCGCAGTTGGGCGAGTCGTACCCCGAGGTGCTCCATTCCGACATGCTATTGACCGCGTCCAGCCCGGGGCGTCGGGTTCGGCTATACCTACGCGGTAACAACCGCGCGAAGTCGGGCGCTCGATGGCTGGGCCGCTGCGATCATCGGACCATGGATGCTGACGGTTGGATGGTTGTCGTTACCGTAGTCGCCGCTGTTATCGCTCTCGGGTCATTCTGGTACGCCAGACAGGCTTCTAACGCCGTAGTGGCTCAGACCGAGATTCAAAGGGAGGCGGTCAAGACGGCGAAGGCTCAGACCAAGATCCAGGAGGCGGCGGCCAAGACCGCGGAGGCCCAGACTCAACACCAGGAGGACGCGGTCAAGGCCGCACAGGCGCAGACCGGGCTTCAGGAGAAGGCGGTTGAAGCCGCAATTGCCCAGACCGAGCTTCAGCGCGAGGCAGCCAAGACCGCAGCAGCTCAGACCGAGCTTCAGCGCAAGGCAGCGCAGGATGCTGTCCAGCCCTATGTCTGGGTGGACGTGGTGCCGGACGAGGCTCAGGGCACGATCCTCAACCTGGTGTTGGGCAACTCGGGCCTGACATTCGCCCACAACATCCGCGCCACCATCGACCCGCCACTGCCCCAAGAGAAGCCTCACGGCGCGGGGCGTGGCCAGGAGCGACTCAGCGAGGGCGTCACAGCTCTCGGTCCCGGTCGCAAGCTCGTCTGGTCCTTGGGGGTCGGGCACGAGGTCGTGCAGGACGACGAGCCGAAGATCCACACAATCACGATCGACGCCGAGGGGCCGTTCGGGCCGCTCCCTCAGCAGACCTACAAAATCAACCTCACCGACATCCGAGAGACTCGCGACGCCCCCGAGGGCAACCTGTACTTCGTCCGCAAGGCCATTCAGGAGGTTGCTAACAAGCTGCCGTGATCCGGCGGCTAACGCCCGCGCGTACCTCCGAGACGTCAGGACTTGGAGTCTCCCGGCTCGATCCTCTGTCTCGGCTCCGCCTGGGCCTCAGGAAGAACGGGGTTGGCGGTCGCGGAATCGCCCGTCTCAGACTTCAGCACCCATTGAGCGGCCTGCACGCGAGCATGGTCACGTAGCTCGGGGGATTCGAACGCGTCGATGAGCTTGTTCGCCTTCTCCCACCGGGAGTTCTCATCGATCTGAGCCTCGATGCGATCAATCCGCTGATCGAGGGCGGTGTTGGTCTGGCGAACGTGCCACCTCAGCCACAGCCCGATCGCTGCGAATGGGGCGCCGAGCAGGCTCACCAGCAGGGGCGTAGCCTCGGCTCGGATCAGCGCCATGACAAGACCGGCCAGGATAATGCCAACGCCGACCACGATGAAGAAGACGCTGAGCCAGAAGTTCACCTCGACGTGCCTGAACTTCTGGCTCAGAACCCCGAGGTAGATCTTCTCCCGCTGCGCGGCGAGCGTGTTGTCCGCCTTGCCCTTGTCCTCCGCCGGACGCCTGTCGTGTTTGGCGGTTCCGGATACGAACATGTCGCCCTGGACAGTGTTGTGCACCAGAAGCCAGGTCTTGAAGGGATCAACCTTTTTG
>NZ_JBJJBV010000131.1:0-18056 GCF_045446735.1 Nocardiopsis protaetiae | reverse complement strand
CGCCCCGGTCCCGTGCGGGCACCGGGGCGCCGGAGCGCTCTCCTGGGGCTAGAGGCCGAAGCCGGTCGGCCGGGAGCCCTCGGCGGCCTCGCGGCGCAGCCGCTCGCCCTTGGCGTGCGCCTGCTCGCGCAGCTCCACCTGGAACTTCGCCATCTTCTCCGCCAGCAGCGGGTCGTGCATCGCCAGCATCCGCACCGCCAGCAGGCCGGCGTTGCGGGCCGCGCCCACCGCCACCGTCGCCACCGGCACCCCGGCCGGCATCTGCACGATGGACAGCAGCGAGTCCATCCCGTCCAGGTACTTGAGCGGCACCGGGACGCCGATGACCGGCAGGGTCGTCACCGAGGCCAGCATGCCCGGCAGGTGGGCGGCCCCGCCCGCCCCGGCGATGATCGCCTTCAGGCCCCGGCCCGCCGCGTCGGCGCCGTAGGACACCATCTCGTGCGGCATCCGGTGCGCCGACACCACGTCGGCCTCGAAGGGGACGTCGAATTCGCGCAGGGCCTCGGCCGCCTCCCGCATCACCGGCCAGTCGGAGTCCGAGCCCATCACGATGCCCACCACGGGGTCCTTGCTCACTGGTCGTCTCCTCGCAGGTAGTCGGCGGCGGCGCGGGCCCGCTCCAGCAGGTCGCGGTGATCGTCGCCGGTCACGGTGACATGCCCGATCTTGCGGCCCGGACGCACGTCCTTGCCGTAGAAGTGAATCTTGATCTCGGGGTCGGCGGCCATCACGTGCAGATAGCGGCGGTAGACCTCGGGGTCCTCGCCGCCCAGCAGGTTGGCCATGACGGTGTAGGGGGCGTTGGTGCGGGGCGAGCCCAGCGGCAGGTCCAGCACGGCGCGCAGGTGCTGCTCGAACTGGGAGGTGCGGGCGCCCTCGATGGTCCAGTGGCCGGAGTTGTGGGGGCGCATCGCCAGCTCGTTGACGACCACGCCGTCGGCGGTCTCGAACAGCTCCACCGCGAGCACGCCGGTGACGTCCAGGGCGTGGGCGATCTCGATGGCCAGCTGCTGGGCGCGGGTGGCCTTGTCCTCCGACAGGCCGGGGGCCGGGGCGATCACCTCGTGGCAGATGCCGCCGCGCTGCACGGTCTCCACCACCGGGTAGACGGCGACCTGGCCGTGCGGGGAGCGGGCCACCTGGACGGCCAGCTCGCGCTCGAACGCGACCTTCTCCTCCACCAGCAGCGGGACGTCCTCGGCGGCGGCGCGCGCCACGACCTGCCCGGCCTCCCCGGCGTCGTCCACCACCCACACGCCCTTGCCGTCGTAGCCGCCGCGGGCGGCCTTGAGGACGACCGGCCAGCCGGTGTCGGCGGCGAACGCGGCGACGTGCTCCGGGGAGGTGACGGCGCGCCAGCGCGGGGCCGGGGCGCCCAGCTCGGTGAGGCGGGTGCGCATGCGCAGCTTGTCCTGGGCGAAGCGCAGCGGGTCGCGGCCCGGGCGCAGCAGGCCGCCCGCCTCCTCCACCGCGCGCAGCACCGGCTCGGGGACGTGCTCGTGGTCGAAGGTCACCACGTCGTTGGCCTTGGCGAAGGCCAGGACGTCGTCGAGTCCGCGGTCGTCGCCCAGGGTGACGTTCCCGTTGACCAGGGCGGCGCTGTCGGTGGGGCTGGCGGCCAGGACCCCGAAGTCCACCCCCAGGGCGATCGCGGCCTGGTGGGTCATGCGGGAGAGTTGACCCCCTCCCACCATTCCCACGCGGGGGACGGTGCGGTTACGCTCGCTCACAGTTCCTCAACTCATCTGCTCGAACCGCGGTGACGGGACGGCTCCGCGCACGACGGAGCCTGGCCGGAACGGCTCGGAACCCGCGGCCGGGGTTGCTCCTACCCCCGGTCAGAAGTCTAGGGCGTGTCCACGACCCGGCCCGAGTCGCCCCGTCACCGCAGGTGATCCCCATCCCGGAGGCCCCGTGCGCGCGTTCCTCACCCGGTATCCGCGGCTCGCCGCGCTCATCGCCCAGCTGGGCAAGTTCGGCTCCGTGGGTGCGGTGGCGTATGCGGTGCAGCTGACCGTCACGAACCTCCTGTGGGAGGTGGCGGGGATGGACGCGCTGCCCGGGCAGGTGCTGGGCACGCTGGTGTCGATCGCGGTGGCGTTCGTGGGGAACCGGTTCTGGACGTTCGCGGACCGGGCCCGGACCGGGTACGGGCGGGAGACGCTGCTGTTCCTGGCGATGAACGGGGTGGGGATGCTCATCCAGCTGGGCTGCCAGGCGTTCTCGGTGTACGTGCTGGGGTTCGACGACCCGCTGTCGCGCAACATCGCGGGCAACGTGGTGGGGGTGGCGCTGGGCACGCTGTTCCGGTTCTTCTCCTACCGGACGTGGGTGTTCCCCGAGGAGCCCGAGACGGCCGTGGTCGAGGTGCAGGAGCCCGCGGAGGCGCGGGAGGGCACTGAGGCACGGGAGACCGCCGAGACTCGGGAGGCTCCGGTGCGGGAGGCCCGGGAGGGCGCCTGAGGCGTCAGGCCGGCGAGAGGCGGCGCACGCCCGTGCGGCGCGCCGCCCGCAGGACCAGCAGCACGTAGAGCCCGGTCTGGGCCGCGGTGAGCACCAGTACCAGCGGGGTCCCGGTGCCCGGGGCCAGCCCCGCGCCCAGGACGGCGCCGGTACCGATGGCGCTGATGCCGCCCGCCAGGACGGTGAGGGTGAACTGCGCCAGGGCGGCCACCACGTGCAGGCCGATCGCGGCCTCCAAGCCGCCGGTGCGCCAGGTCAGCCAGGACAGCGCCAGCCCGAGCAGCACCAGGGCGGTGACGGCCCAGGGCTCGTCCCGGTGGGTCGAGGCGTAGATCGCGGGGAACAGCGTGCTCCCGGCCAGGATCGCGGGCCAGGGCGAGCGCAGGACGCGGGCGACCGGCCCGGAGCCGTCGGGCTCGCCCGGGCGGGCGCCGAGCGCGCCCACCAGCTGCATGACCAGGCCGCGCAGGGTGAGCTCCTCGGCCAGCGACTGGAACGGCACCAGCAGGGCGATGACCGCCAGGGCGGCGAGCAGCGCCCGGCCGTTCCAGGCCGCCTCGGTCGTGACCGGGGCCAGGCCGAACCGGTCGGCCAGCAGCATGTAGGCGACCGTGCCCAGCGCCACCGGGCCGACCGCCAGGGCCGTGCAGCGCAGCAGCCAGCGGGAGCGGGTGCGCCCCTCCACCGACATCAGCGACCCCACGCGGCGCCACTGCACCACCCGCACCAGAAAGACCGCGATGGGGATGAACAGGGCCGCGGTGATGAGCCCGAAGGCGAGTCCGGCGATCTCGCCGACCTTCACCGACTCCGGGGCCAGGCCGCTGCCGCCCAGGACCGCGACCAGGGTGACGGCCAGCGCCATCGCCACCCACAGGAAGAACACCAGGACGCCGAGCACCGCGAGGGTCAGCAGCGGCGTCCACCAGCGGTACCACGAGGTCCGCCCGAGCCTGTGATAGGACTCACCCTCCGGTATCCCGGCGGGGGCGAACGGGTCGCTCTGCCGGGTCCGCACCGGGCTCGGGGGCGGCCACGCCCACACGCCGGGGTCGGCGTTCACCGCGGGGTGCCCCTCGGGCGGGGTCAGCCGCCCTCCCCCGGGCGGCCCCGCCCAGGTCTGCTCCTGGGCATGGGTCCGTGACGCCTGTCCCTCCGGCCCTTCCGGGGCGGCGGGCCAGGACGAACCCGGCGGTGGTGGAACATTTCCCATCGTGCGCTGAGATTACTATCCGGCCATGTATTGCCTGCGTTAAGTCCGCGCCGTTATCGGCCGGTCACCGTGCGGATCCGGGCAGGTCGCCGCGGGGGGCACATGTTGACCCGGGAATGGAATAGCGGGGCGAACGCCCCTCGTTGGAATGAACGGTCCGTTGTGGCAGACCGCGGACCGAGTACCCCGTCCCGCTGACCTACGATTGAGTACATGTCCTCCACACCAACCACCGAACAGGTGCACAAGGCCCTGGCCACGGTGCAAGACCCGGAGATCCGCCGTCCCATCACCGACCTCGGAATGGTCAAGAGCGTCGACATCGGCGACGACGGTTCCGTGCACGTCGGCATCTTCCTGACGGTGGCCGGGTGTCCCATGCGTGGCCGCATCGAGAAGGACGTGACCGAGGCGGTGACCAAGGTCGCCGGGGTCACCTCCGTGCGCGTCGAACTCGACGTCATGAGCGACGAGCAGCGCAAGGAGCTGCAGACCAAGCTGCGCGGCGGCCAGGCGGAGAAGGAGATCCCCTTCGCCAAGCCGAACTCGCTCACCAAGGTCTTCGCGGTCGCCTCCGGCAAGGGCGGCGTCGGCAAGTCGTCCGTCACCGTCAACCTCGCCGCGGCCATGGCCGCCCAGGGGCACAAGGTCGGCGTCGTCGACGCCGACATCTACGGGCACTCGGTGCCCCGCATGCTCGGCGCGTCGGACTTCCCGACCAAGGTCGAGGACATGATCATCCCGCCGACCGCGCACGACATCAAGGTCATCTCGGTCGGCATGTTCACCCAGGGCAACACCCCGGTGGTGTGGCGCGGGCCGATGCTGCACCGCGCCCTCCAGCAGTTCCTGTCGGACGTGTACTGGGGCGACCTCGACGTCCTGCTGATGGACCTGCCCCCGGGCACCGGCGACATCGCCATCTCGGTGGCGCAGCTGCTGCCGACCGCCGAGCTGCTGGTGGTGACCACCCCGCAGCAGGCCGCCGCGGAGGTCGCCGAGCGCGCCGGCTCCATCACCGCCCAGACCCACCAGCGGGTGGCGGGCGTGATCGAGAACATGTCGTACTACGAGCACAACGGCGAGAGGATCCACCTCTTCGGCGAGGGCGGCGGGCAGGTCGTCGCCGACGCCCTGGGCCGCACCCTGGGCACGGACATCCCGCTGCTGGGCCAGATCCCGCTCGACACGCGCCTGCGCGAGGGCGGCGACGAGGGCAAGCCGCTGGTGCTGACCGACCCCGACGCCGAGGCGTCCAAGATCATCGAGTCGATCGCCGAGAGCCTGGTGGGCCGCCCGCGCGGCCTGGCCGGGATGCAGCTCGGCATCTCCCCCATGCGCAAGTAAGCGACACGGAGGACGCGGGAAGGCCCCCGGGTGTGCACCCGGGGGCCTTCGCCGTGTCCGCGGTCAGTCGCTGGAGTCGAGGGTGATCGTGGTGGTGTCGGCGTTGCCGCCGCGCTCGTACTCGACCTCGACCTCGTCGCCCGGGGAGCGGTCGCGGATCATCGCCAGCAGCTCCTGGCCGGAGTTGACCGTGCGGCCGTCGAAACGGACGATGACGTCGCCCGAGCGCAGGCCGGCCCTGTCGGCGGCGCCGCCGGACTCCACGGACCGGACGGCCGCGCCGGCCAGGGTGCGCTCGACGTCGATCTCGGCGCCGAGGTCGGCGTAGGTGGCCTCGCCGTCCTCGATGATGCGCTGCACGACCCGCTCCACCTCCAGGGAGGGGATGGCGAAGCCCAGGCCGATGTTGCCGGCGGTCTCACCCGCGTAGCCCATGGTCACGATCATCGAGTTGACGCCGATGACCCGGCCCTGGGTGTCCACCAGCGGGCCGCCGGAGTTGCCGGGGTTGATGGCCGCGTCGGTCTGGAGCGCGTAGAACCGGCTGGCGTTGGGGCCTTCGCCGGAGGTCACCGGCCGGTTGACGGCGCTGATGATGCCCTGGGTGACGGTGCCCGAGTAGCCCAGGGGCGCGCCGATGGCGATGACCTCGTCGCCCACGATGACCTGCTCGGAGTCGCCGAACTCCAGGGGCTCCACGTCGATGGGGTCCTCCAGGGTGAGCACCGCCAGGTCCGAGCTGGGGTCGGCGCCCACGACGGTGGCCGGGGAGAGGCTGCCGTCGCTGTACTCGACGAGGATGCCGTCGTCCTCCAGCTCGGAGGAGACGTGGTCGTTGGTGACCACGTAGTCGCCCTCGATGATGAACCCGGAGCCGCCGCCCATGATGCTGCGGTCCGCGCTGCGGATGGACACCACGCTGGGGCTGACCCGCTGCGCGACGCCCGCGATGGTGTCGGGGTCGCGCTGGGGCGCCTCGGGCGGGGGCTCGTTCATCGTGGGGCCCTCGGCCTGGGGCGCGGGCTCCTGGGCGGTGCCGCCCGCGAGGATCCCGCCCGCCACACCGCCGGCGCCGCCCGCGATGAGGGCGACGACCAGCATGCCGCTGAGCGCCATCCACGCGGGGACCCCGCGCTTCTCCCGCCGCGGCGCCGCCCCGGCCGCCGCGTACCCGTACGTGTCCGCGCCGTAGGCGTCCGCGCCGGTCTCCCCGGTCTGCGGCTCACCCGCGCCGAACGCCGCCTGCTGCCCCGTCGGCGCCGCGAACCCGGGCACGCCGGGACCACTGGCACCCGCGTGGCCCGTGGGATTGCCGGGGTCACCGGCGCCCGCGTGCCCGGAAGGCCCGCCGGGGCCCGCGTGTCCCGTGGGACCACTGGCACCTGCGTGGCCGAAGGGCACACCAGAACCACCGGGACCTGCCTGCCCCGAGGACGCGCCGGGACCACTGGCACCCGCGTGACCGCCGGGGTCGCCCTGGCCGAAGGAGGCCTGCTGCCCCGTCGGCATGTACCCGGGACCGCCGGGACCGGTGTGGCCCGCGTGACCGGTGGGGTCACCGGGACCGTTGGGGCCGCCGGGGCCTCCAGGGCCCGGGTGGCCCGAGGGGGGTTGTTGGCCCGTCGGCGTGTACCCGGCGGCGGAGGTGGGGTCGGAGGGGCCGAAGGGAGGGCGGCCCTGGGGATTGGGGTGCATGGGTTCTCCACTGCCGGGAGGCGAGGCGTGGGGTCGGTGAGCGGGGAGCGCCCGGCCCGACGTCGGTTCGGGTGCGCCGAAGCCGGGGGTCGGCCGCCCCGGGCCGCTCCCCTGTTCAGGACGGCCGTTTTCCTCAGTCAAGACCTGCTCCGTGTGTCGCTGTGGCTTTCGGTCGGACGCGGCGGGGGCCTACAGCAGCCCCAGGCGTGACAGGCCCCGGTGGACCCGGGCCCAGAAACCGGAGTCGTCCGGGCCCGGCAGGGCCGTCACCGCCGAGGCGGTCAGGTCCGTCGGCGCGTCGGCCAGGACCGTGTAGACGAATCCGTCCGCCTGCCACATGCCGTGGTACCGGCCGCCGAAGATCGTGTCATGTTGGGGTGTGACGCCTGTTCCCCCGGTTCCGGTTCCGGCGGATCCGCCACGGACCGTGTCCTCGTCCAGCTTCCCACGCTGGGAGAAGACCGACACCTGCGACAATCCATCCGAATACACCGCATGGACGACCTTGTGCCCGGCGTGGACGGTGCCGCGCGCGTCGATCAGGCTCAGGTTCCAGGCCAGGTTCTCGGGCAGGACCCAGCCGTCCGCGCGCAGCGCCTCGCGTTCGGCCGGGGTCAGGACGTCGCCCCACGGGGAGTCCCCGGCGACCTCCTCCGGCCAGTGCCCGTCGCCCGGCTCCAGGTCGCTCAGCCGGAAGCCGAGCACCTCCCGGCCGTCGCGCCCGTACACCGAGCCGCCCACCAGGACGGCGGTGTCGACGTCCACCCAGAACCGCCCGGCGACCGTGCCGTTGGCCCGGACCGCCTCCACGGCGTGCGCGGGGCGGCCGTCCACCTCGTCGATCCCGGCGTCGGCGACCGTGTACACGCGCTCCAGGGTGGTGAGCAGCCGCTCGTCGAGCTCCTTGAACGGGCTGTCGGCCACCACGAAGGGCCGCGCGCCCTCGGTCATCGGGATGAGCGCCACCCCGTCCCCCGGCCGGTCGACCACCCGGGTGGGCGGGGCGTCGCGCCCCGCCTCCCCGGTCATCTCCCGGATGGCGGTGTAGGCGGTGCCGCCCGCGGCCGAGCGGCGCAGCACGGGCATGCCGTCGTCGGGGCCCTCGGCGGGCACCGCGTCGGCGCACGGGTGGGCGCCCGCGGTCAGCAGCAGGCACAGGAGCACCAGGGCCGCGAGGGCGGCCGGTACCGGGTGCGCGGAGGGTCCCCCCGCGTTCACCGCGTCGGCAGATCCGGTCCGGGCCCGGAGGGGGCCGGGGACGGCGGGGTGTCCACGGCCGGGATGACCCGGCTGGTCACCGCGTGCTCGACGGCGAAGTCCGACAGGCGGGGCTCCACCACCGGGGCGTCGCCGGTCTCGCCGCCGGCGACGAACGCGCCGCCCAGCAGGGCGGTGGCGACCGCGACCCCCGCGACCGCGTAGCGGCCGCCGGGCAGGGTGGGGAACAGGTGGGAGAACCGCTCGCCGCGGCGGCGGGTGCGCCGCTCCGGGGCGACCACGGTCTCCTCGGGCATCATCGGGACCGGCGGCGGGGTCGGCCCCGCGTCCGGGAAGCCGCCGAGGGGGCGGGAGGAGCCCAGAGGCGGACGGGAGCCGAAGCCCGCGCCTCCGGACGGCGGCTCAGAAGGGCCCCGGTCGGGACCCCCCGGTGCGTCCCCGCGGGACAGCCCCACGAGCCGCCCCATGAAGTCGAGGTCGGGTTCGGGCTCGCCCAGGCCGTGCAGCCGGCGCTTGAGCCGGCGCATCATGTCCGCCTCGAACCGGCAGTTCTCGCATTTGGCCAGGTGGATGAGGGCGCTCTCGTGTTCGGCGGGGCCCAGCTCCCCGTCGACGAGCGCGGAGAGTCGCTCTCCCAGGTGTTCTCTGCTCACTCCGCCTCCCCGGTGTTCTCAGCGGCGGCCAGGGACCGCCGGTGCTCCAGGGCGCGGCGCAGTTGGGCGCGGCCCCGGTGGATACGGCTGCGCACGGTGCCGAGTTTGACGCCGAGCGTCGCGGCGATCTCCTCGTAGGAGAGGCCTTCGATGTCACAGAGGACGACGGGGGCGCGGAACTCCGCGGGCAGCGCGTCCAGGGCGGCCTGGACGTCGGCGTCGAAGTGCCGGTCGTCGTAGCGCTGGGCGGGCGAGGGCTCCCGGCCCTCCAGGCGCTCGTCGGCGTTGTCGGCCAGGCCCTCGAACCGGATGCGGGCCTTGCGCCGGGCCATGTCCAGGAAGAGGTTGGTGGTGATGCGGTGCAGCCACCCCTCGAAGGTGCCGGGGGTGTAGTTGGCGAGGGAGCGGAAGACACGGATGAAGACCTCCTGGGTGAGGTCCTCGGCGTCGTGCTTGTTGCCGGTCAACCGGTAGGCGAGTCGGTACACCCGGGGGGAATGGGTGCGGACGACCTCGTCCCAGCTCGGCGGTTCCCATGCCTCGAACTCCGCGGCAGGGCCGGATTCTGGCACCGCTTCTCCCTTCATCCCGTCGATGCGTCCGGGCAGTGCGCTCGGGGGGAGTACTGCTTCGTGGCGATCAACGTACGTTCCTCCCGGTTCAACGCCGACGGGCGCCGATTAAGTTCCCGTCGCCACGCTCGGGTCGGCCCCCGGATCACGTTAGGCTTTGCCGTGGGCCGTGACCCGATCGCGATCATCCTTCCACGGTGGGTGACCCTGTGCCGGTCGGACGCCCCGACCACAGTTCTCACAGACCATCGCAGCGGGAGGGCGTCATCACCGGCGTGGAAGAGACAGCGGCCAGGCTCACCTGGGTCCGCACCGAGCAGGCGCGGTTCGAGCAGGAGGCCCTGCGGGACGACTCGCTCGCCGACGCCTACGACGCGGCGGCGGGGTCGCTCGCCCCGGCGGTGGACCCGGCGGCGGGGGCCGCGCTGCGGTTCCTGGCCGCCTCGATCGGTGCCCGGTCGGTGGTGGAGATCGGCACGGGGTACGGCGCCTCGGGGCTGTGGCTGCTGCGCGGCATGGCCCGCGAGGGCATCCTCACGACGATGGACTCCGACTCGGTCCACCTGGACCACGCCCGGTCGGTGTTCACGCGGGCGGGGTTCGGCGCGGGGCGGGCCCGGCTGATCCGCGGCACGGCGGCGGAGGTGCTGCCGCGGCTCACCGACGGCGGCTACGACCTGGTGTTCGTGGACGCCGAGCGGCGCTCCTACCCGGTGTTCCTGGACGAGGCGCTGCGCCTGCTGCGGCCGGGCGGCATGGTGGTGCTGCACGGGGTGCTGTCCGGGCCGGGTGGACCGGACGGTCCGCTGCGCGCCCCGGACCCGGCCGAGACGGCGGTCCGCGAGGTCATCGGGCGCATCCGGGAGGACGAGGCGTTCATCCCGCTGCTGATGCCGCTGGGCGAGGGCCTCCTCGCCGCCATCCGCCGCTGAGGGACGGCCCGAAGCGGAGGGCCGGAGCGGACAGGAAGGGCCCGATCGCACGGCGATCGGGCCCTCGTACTTGCTTCGGGCCGTGCTCCGGCGCCCGGAGAACGGGAACCTTCGCCCCTACGTGAACATCCTCGTTCCCCGGACATCCACTCCGGGCCTCCAGAACCCCGTGGGCGCCTCGGCGTTCTCCGGTCAGGACTCGGCGAGCCAGCGCAGCAGCGTCCGGGTGGCGAACGCGGTGCCGCCCCGGCTGAGGATGCCGCTCTCCTTCGTGGACCGCCCCGGACCGGCGATGTCCAGGTGGGCCCAGGGCAGCCCGCCGGTGAACTCGCGCAGGAACAGGGCCGCGTCGGTGGCGCCCGCCGGGCCGAACTCCTTGCGGGTGCCGATGTTGGCCAGGTCCGCGACCCGCGACTTGGTGGTGGGGACGTACTCCTCGGTGAGGGGCATCCGCCACAGCGGCTCGCCCGCGGCCTTGCCGGCCTCGGTGATCCGCTCGGCCAGGGCGTCGTCGTTGCTGTACAGCGCCGCGGTGCCGGTGCCCAGGGCGAGCTTGGCGGCGCCGGTGAGCGTGGCGACGTCCACCAGGGTGTCGGGCTCCAGCCGGTCGACGGCGTACGCGAGCGCGTCGGCCAGGACCAGACGGCCCTCGGCGTCGGAGTTGAGCACCTCGACGGTGGTGCCGGAGTAGGTGGTGAGCACGTCGCCGATGCGGGTGGCGTCGCCCGAGAAGGCGTTCTCGGCCAGGGCCAGCAGGCCGGTGACCCGCACCGGCGCGGACACGGCGGACAGCGCCGACAGCACGGCCAGGACGACCGCCGAGCCGCTCATGTCGGTCTTCATCAGCGCCATGTTCTCGTTCGGCTTGAGCGAGAGGCCGCCGGTGTCGAAGGTGATCCCCTTGCCGACCAGCACCACGTGCGGGGCGTCGGGGTCCTGCGGGGTGTAGGAGACCTGGACCAGGCGGGGCGGCCGGGCCGAGCCCTGGCCGACGGCGAGGATGGCGCCGAAGCCCTCGTTCTCCAGGTCCTTCTCGTCCCAGACCCTGATCGCGAGCCCGGCCTCGGCGGCGACCTCGCGGGCACGCTCGGCCATCCAGGCGGGGTCCTTCTCCCGGGAGGGGGTGTTGATGAGGTCCCGGGCCAGGGCGGTGGCGCGGGCCAGGACGGCGCCCCGGGCCAGGGCGTCGGCGGGGGCGTCCCCGACGACGTCGATCGCGGGGGCGGGGCGCTGGGCGGCCTCGGGCTCCGCGGTCTTCAGTGTGAACGTGTAGGAGGCCAGCAGCGCCCCCTCGGCGAAGGCCGTGGCGGCGGCCTCCCCGGCGAGGGCGGCGGGCCAGGCGAACGCGACGCGCTCGCGGCCCCGAGCGGCCCGGGACAGGGCGGCGCCGGCCTTCCGGAGGTCGTCGGGGGAACCCGATCCGACCCCCAGGAGGGCCAGCCTGGCCAGACCCTGGTCCCGGGCCACCGGGAACTGGACCGACTCACCGGCCTTGCCGGTGAGCGAGTAATGCGCGAACAGATCGGTGAGCGGGGCCGGGAGCACCCGGCTCAGGCCGCCCTCCTCGACCCCCTCGACCGCCGCCGGGCCTTCGTCCGCCGCCTGTACGGGGAGGACGAGGAGGTCGGCCGCGGTGTCGTCGAGGGCCCCGGTGACGGGGTTGATCTCCGTGGCGAAGGGCACAGACCGCTCACAATCGTTCACTCGTTGGGAGGTGTGACCACCTCGGGGGTGTCGGGGCTCATCCGGCCCGGGGTGGGGGACGGTGGTGCCGGTGCTAGCCGACGACGCCCTGGAGCGCGTCCCGGAGTTCGGTGGCCTCGGCCGGGGTCAGTTCGACGACCAGGCGACCGCCGCCTTCGAGCGGAACCCGCATGATGATGCCGCGACCCTCCTTGGTGACCTCCAACGGCCCGTCACTGGTCCTCGGCTTCATTGCCGCCATGCCATTCCCCTTTCTCGTGTTCCTCGCGGGTGGCCGGGCCACAGCACCGACGCCGATCCGCTGGGTCCGTCTCGGCCTCGAAACCGTGGGCCGGTTCCGTGCGACCCACGCCCGTGTGACTTAAGGGGCGTGAATCACTCTTCGACCATTATCTCGGAGGTTCGCCCCCGTGTGTGCGACGTACCACGGCACCCGGGGGCGTCGCGCACACAAACCAACGAGGAATCGTCGGTCAGTAAGGTTATATCGGTCCTGGCCGAAACCCCGTGAGAGCACGGGAAGCCGACCGGTCTCCTCCCCCTCCCGGGGCACTTGAACCACACCGGACCGGCACTTCCCCATAACGATGCCGCCCGACGGCGATGGCGCCCGGTGACGGCGCCGACCTGCGGTGTCGCTCAGGCCCCGCCGGAGAGAAGGCCGGTGGAGACCATCCGGGTCCCCTCGCGGGTGACGGAGGACCACTCCGCGTTGAGCCCGCCCGTGCCCGGCCAGACGGTCAGCTCCGCCTCGTCGACGCAGCGCTCCTCGGGGTCGGCGGTCTCGGTGTAGGTGTAGACCCGGCGGTCGTTGTCGGTCGCCGCCAGTTCGAGCGTCCCGGAGCAGGTGAAGGTGGTCCAGGCGGTGCTGCCGCGTTCGGCGTCCGCCTCGATCCGGACCTCGGCGTGCCAGTCGGCGACGTGCGCGCCCTCGGTGTCGACCTGGGTCATCTCGCCCGCCCACGAGCCGACGAAGTCCTCGGCCGGCACCCCGGCGTCGGGAACGTCCTCGGCGTCGCCGCCGATCAGCGCCCACGCGGCGGCGGTGCCGCCCGCGACGAGCAGGACGGCGGCCGTCCCGACGACCAGCCCGGTGATCCGGCGGCGGCGTCGGGCACTGCCCTGGACGGAGCGGGGCGGCGACCACAGGGACACCTGCTGCACGGGGACGGCGGAGGTCGACGGCGCGGCGGCGCCGTTCCGGTCCTCGGCTCCCGACTCCAGCTCGGCTGGTGCGTCCATCCTCGACATCCTCACAAAGAATGCACCCGCTCCAGGGGTGGGGCGGGGGTACACGAGTACAGCGACCGAGAATAGAGCACGCGAACGCGACGGATCGGCCCGAGAAGGACAGCGCCCGTGTGATGCACGACATACCCGGAACACCCGTGAGCGAAGGGTGACCGGCCCCGGGGGGAGCGCGGTGCCCTGCGGGGTCCGCGGGCCCGCCGCCTCAGGCGTTGCGGTCGGCGGTGGCGCCGATCGCGTCGCCCCGGGGGGCGTCGCCGTCGTCATCGTCGGTGTCCCGGTCCGCGGGGTCCGGGACCTCGGTGTCCCGGTCGGTGTCGTCCCGGTCCGCGGCGGCGCTCCCGGCGCCGGGGTCCCCAGCGGCGGGGTCATCGGCGAGGGGTGCGTCACCGGGCAGGTGCGAGCCCGGGGTGGGGCCGGTCCCCTGCGGGACGTAGGACGGGTCCAGGCGCGACAGCCGCCACTCCAGGTCCTCGATCCGCGCCTCGCGCTCGCGCAGGGTGGCGGTGAGCCGCAGCAGCAGCTCGTCCACGGCGCGCACGTGGTAGCCCCACATGGCCAGCGGCAGCAGCAGGCGACCCAGTTCCACGGCCTTCACCGGGCGGTCGGCGGGCAGGTCGAGCGGGGGGTAGTCGGCCTCGAACCGGGCGAGGCGCCCGCCCTTGCCGAGCACGACGTAGACGACGCCGATGAGCACGGCCAGCGCGGCCGCGGCGACCAGGAAGAGGATGAGATAAGGCACGGCTCCGATCGTGCCACACCCGGCCGCCCGGTGGGAGCACACGGGCGGCCGGGACCCGGGCCCCGGGGCACGCGGGTCCTGACCCGCGTGCCGGGCCGCGGGCGTCAGGACCCGTCGAAGCGGGCGCGCTCCAGCTCCTCCTGTTCGCGGGCGATGTCCAGGTGCGACTTCTTGATGATGTCCACGACCTCGGCGGGGTCGTCGACCACCCGGACCAGGTCCATGTCGTGCGGCTTGATGAGCCCGTTCTCCAGCAGGCTCTCGCGGACCCACTTCTCCAGCCCGCCCCAGAACTCCGAGCCCACCAGCACCACCGGGAACCGGGTCACCTTGTTGGTCTGCACGAGCGTGGCCGCCTCGAACAGCTCGTCCAGGGTCCCGAACCCGCCGGGCAGCACCACGAACGCCTGGGAGTACTTGACGAACATGGTCTTGCGCACGAAGAAGTAGCGGAACGTCATCCCCATGTCGATGTAGGGGTTGAGGGACTGCTCGAAGGGCAGCTCGATGCCCAGCCCCACGGACAGCCCGCCCGCCTCCTTGGCCCCCTTGTTGGCGGCCTCCATCATCCCGGGGCCGCCCCCGGTGATGGTGGCGTACCCCGCCTCGGCGAGCCGGGCGCCCATCTGGACGCCGAGGTCGTAGTAGCGGGTGCCCGGCTTGATGCGGGCCGACCCGAACACGCTCACCGCCGAGGGCAGCTCGGAGAGGAGGCCGAACCCCTCCACGAACTCCGACTGGATGCGCAGCACCCGCCAGGGGTCGGTGTGCACCCAGTCGGTGGGGCCGCGCCGGTCCAGCAGCCGCTGGTCGGTGGTGGTGCCGGGGATGGCCTCGCCGCGGTAGGTGAGGGGGCCCGCGTTCCTCACCTGCTCTTTCCCGTTTGCTTCTTCCGTCATGGCCTAAAGCTATCCGCGCCGGAGCGGATCACACCTGAACCGGACGTGGACCGGCGGTGGCCACCTGTGGCCGACTCCGGGACGCGGGACGGGCCCGCCCCAGGTCAGGGGGGTACGGGGCGGGTCAGCGGGCCCCGGTGAGCCAGGCGATCATCCGCTCCTCGGCCTCGCGGATGCGCGGGATCTCGGCGTACTCGTCGCGGGTGTGGGCGAGCGTCGGGTCGCCGGGGCCGTAGTTGACGGCGGGCACGCCCAGCTCGGAGAAGCGGGACACGTCGGTCCAGCCCAGCTTGGCGCGGGCCCTCCCCTCCCCCACCGCCGCCACGAACGCGGCCGCCGCGGGGTGGTCCAGCCCGGGGCGGGCGGGGGCGGCGGCGTCGGCCAGGCGCACCTCGAACCCGTCGAAGACCTCGCGCAGGTGGGCCTCGGCGCCGGCCACGGACAGGTCGGGGGCGAAGCGGTAGTTCACCTTGACCACGCACTCGTCGGGGATGACGTTGCCCGCGACCCCGCCCTCGATGAACACGGCGTTGAGGCCCTCGTGGAAGCGCAGGCCCTCCACCTCGGGCTCGCGGGGGGTGTAGGCGCGCAGCACGTCGAGGATCGCCCCGGCGCCGTGGATGGCGTTGACGCCCATCCAGGAGCGGGCGCTGTGGGCGCGCTCGCCCTTCGCCACGACCTCGACCCGCATGGTGCCCTGGCAGCCGCCCTCGATGACGCCGTCGGTGGGCTCCATGAGGATGGCGAAGTCCCCGGCCAGCCACTCGGGGTGGTTGCGGGACAGGCGCAGCAGGCCGTTGCGCTCGGCGTCGACCTCCTCGTTGTCGTAGAAGACGTAGGTGACGTCGTGCACGGGCTCGGCGACCAGGGCGGCCAGCTTGAGCTGGACGGCGACCCCGGCCTTCATGTCGGAGGTGCCGCAGCCGTAGAGGCGGTCGCCGTCGACGTGGGAGGGGACGTTGTCGACGATGGGCACGGTGTCGATGTGCCCGGCGATGACCACGCGGCGCTCGCGGCCCAGGCCGGTGCGGGCGACGACGGCGTCGCCGTCGCGGGTCACCGTCAGGTGGGGCAGCGCCGACAGGGCGCGTTCGATCTCGTCGGCGAGGACCTTCTCGGTCCCGCTCTCGGAGCGGGTGTCCACGAGTGCGGCGGTGAGGTCCGCGACGTCCGAGGTCAGGTCGAGCATGAGGGCGTCCCCGTCTTCCATGGTCGTGGCGTGCGGCGCGGGTGCGCGCACCGCACGTTCTGTTGCGTGCACCGCACACCACCCTAGAACGCCGAAAGGGGCCTCCGAATGGGAGGCACCCCGTACAGGATCGGGTTCTGCGGGTGTTGCGTGCAGGCGACACACCACCCTGGAACGCCGAGGGGCGCCCCCCGGGTGGGAGGCGCCCCGTACCGGACTCGGGTCCGCGGGTCAGGCGTTGACGCCGTGCTCGCGGAGCAGGTCGTTGAGGGCGAGCTTGTCGTGCTCCTGGCCCTCGGCGAGCCGCTTGAGGACGAGCAGCACCGGCATGCCGAAGTCGCCGCCGGGGAAGCTCTTGACCCGGTTGGCGGTGACGCACACCGACCAGGCCGGGGCCTCGCCGCGCTTGAGCTCCTCGCCGGTCTCGGCGTCGAACACGCGGGTGGACGAGGTGAGGATGGTGCCCGCGCCGAGCTTGGCGCCGGTGCGCACCCGGGCGCCCTCGACGACCATGCTGCGCGAGCCCAGGAAGGCGTCGTCCTCGATGATCACCGGGGAGGCCTGCGGCGGCTCCAGGACGCCGCCGACGCCCACGCCGCCGGACAGGTGGACGTTGCGGCCGATCTGCGCGCAGGAGCCGACCGTGGCCCAGGTGTCGACCATGGTGCCGGAGTCGACGTAGGCGCCGATGTTGGTGAAGGACGGCATGAGCACGACGCCCGGGGCCAGGTGGGAGCCCCAGCGGGCGATGGCGCCGGGGACGACGCGGACACCGTCGAAGCGGGTCTTCAGCGGCATGCGGTCGTGGTGGTAGAAGTCGCCGACCTGCGACTCCTTCATGTCCAGGACCTTGAAACCGAGCAGGATGGAGCGCTTGGCGCGCTCGTCGACCACGACCTCGTCGGTGGCGGGGTCGACGAAGGCCACCCGGGCCTTGCCCTCGTCGATCTGGTCGATGGCGGAGGTGATGATCCCGCGTGCCTCGGCGTGGTCCGGGGTCAGTTCGGAACGCTGCTCCCAGAGTTCGTCGATCCGGTCGGGCAGCGGGCTGGAGTAGGAGCTGGTCATGGTCTCCACGTTAGTAGTTCCCCGGGGATCCCCCGGCCCCGGGATGCCCGGTCGGCGTGCCCGCGCGGCCGCGACCGAGCCATGTTCGGTGCCGCGTTGACTACAATGCGCCCGGAGCGCCGCACGGCCCGCCTCCCCGGAACGGCGCCCACCGCTTTCGTTCCCGCGTTCCCGTCCCTTGTCCCCTAGCCGATGGTCGTCCGTTGCCAAAGCGCCGTAGATTCTCCGCGTTCGTCAAGATCCTGATCGCGCTGTTCATCGTCTGTGGGGCCCTCGTCGCCGGGGGCTACTACGTGCTGACCAACGTGGACCCGATCTCATCCCCCGAGCCCGAGCCGAAGACCGAGTGCCGGCTCGACCTGTCCGACGGCAAGTACTCGATGAAGGTCGAGCAGGCCGTGAGCGCGACCACCGTCGGAGGGGTCGCCTTCAGCATGGACCTGCCGCCGGAGGCGGTGACCGTGGCCTACGCCACGGTGTGGCAGGAGACCGCGTTCTACAACCTCGAATACGGCGACCGCGACTCGCTGGGCCTGTTCCAGCAGCGCCCGTCGCAGGAGTGGGGCGCACCCGAGGAGATCCTCGACCCGGTGTACTCCAGCCGCGCCTTCTACGACGCGCTGGTGGAGGTCGACGGCTGGGAGAGCCGGCCGGTGTTCGAGGCCGCCCAGGCGGTGCAGCGCAGCGCCGACGGGTTCGCCTACGACCAGCACGAGAAGCTGTCGCAGCGCATGAACGAGGTGTTCACCGGCACCCGCGGCCCCGGCCTGACCTGCTGGTACGACCGCGAGACCCTGGCCGCGCTCACCGCGGGCGAGGCGGACGTGGCGGGTGCGGAGCAGGAGCTGGCGCGTGTGTTCGGGGTGGAGCCCGCGGCGCTGACCGACGCCCCGGCGTCGGCCACCGGCGACCGCGGCTGGGCGATGGCCCTGTGGGCGGTCGCGCACGCCGAGGAGTACGGGCTCACCTCGGTCTCCTACAACGACCGTGTGTGGCGCGCCTCCGACGGCACCGAGGGCGCCGCCGAGTGGCAGACCGGCGTCTCCGACACCCGGGGCGAGCTCGTCCTGGGCTGACCCCCGACCCCGCCCGGAGCGGCGCGCCGGGGCC
>NZ_JBJJBV010000130.1:0-19610 GCF_045446735.1 Nocardiopsis protaetiae | reverse complement strand
GGGTGTGGTGTTGGGTGTTGGGTTTCCGTGGTGGTTATGGTGGGAGGGTCACACCCGGTTACTTTCCGAACCCGGTCGTTAAGTCTCCTTGCGCTGATGGTACTGCCCTGTGGTGGGGTGGGAGAGTAGGTTGCCGCCACGGTTTTCTTCGGGTTGAGAGCCCCCTCTGTTGCAGAGGGGGCTTTCCCTGTTTTCGGGGTTTGTTTGTGGGGGGTCGTTCTTCGGAACGGCCCCCTTTTTTTGTGCCCCGGGGCCGGCCGGCGGGCGGTTTTGTGGGTGTTCTTTGTTAACGCTGTGGGGGGTGGGGGTGTGTCTGTTTTGGGGCCCAGGCACAGTTCGGGGGAGGGGATCGGTTCCTCCGGTTCCGGGGGTGGGCGGAGGCGTTGCCTCCGTTCTTGGTCCTGTGGGGGTGAGGGCCTGCGGGTGTCGGGACCTTCGCCGTAGGGGGTTTCCCGCCCGACCGGGGCCTTGGCCCCAGCCGGTTGGTTTCCTGGTGTCCTCAACTCCGGGGGGTTTCCGCTTTCCCTGGGGCCCCGGCCCCAGCCGGGTCACGCCACTGGAACCTTGGCCCCAGGGGGTGAGACAGCAAGAGCAGGTTTCCAGGACAGCAACCATCTGCGGAGGGCGGTGTAGGGGACCGCTCTCGGTCGCGTTGGTCTCCACGGGTCACCCCTTGGGAACGTACAGACCCGGGCTGGGCGCGGAGCCGTCCCCACGGTACGACGCCCGGCAGACCAAAGAGACGTACGCGTCTCCTGCACGTCCCCGGTGGTGGGGGTGTTTTCAGGGGACGGGTCGGGGCACAGCGCACATCCCCGGCCACACAGGTCCACGGAAAGACGCTCCGCTTGGAAACCCGCGGTTGCACAGACCTCGCTTGAAAGCCCAGACACCTGGCGTAGTAACCCCCGCCCCGATCGCCTTCCCCGCCTCAGGGGGTGTCGGGAGGAAGGACCGGGACCTGCGCCGCAGGGGGTGACGGCCGCGGTTACCCGCAGCCCTGGCCCAAGGCCGGAAGGTGAACCGCGACCTGCGCTCTAGGGGGTGAGGGCCGCGGTTACCTGCTGGGCCCGGACACGGGGGGTGTCGGGAGGAAAGACCGGGATCCCCGCCGCAGGGGGTGACGGCCGCGCTTGTCCTTGGGCCTGGGAACAGGGGGTATCGGGAGGCGGGACCGCCTCCGGTACCACCGAAAGTGTGGACGCGGTTCACCCCCTGTGGCCAGGGAGGGCAATGGGAGCCGGGGTTTCACCCTCTGGAGCGCAGGCCGAGGTTCTTCCTCCCGACACCCCCTGTGGTCGGGGAGGGCAGTGACGGCGGGGGTTACCCCGTCTGTGGTCGGGGTTTCAAGCGAGGTCTGTGCAACAGCCTGTTTCCAGTCGGGGCGTCTTTCCGTGGACCTGTGTGGCCGGGGATGTGCGCTGTGCCCCGACCCGTCCCCTGGAAAACACCCCCACCACCAGGGACGTGAGTCCAACGCGTACGCCTCTGTGGTCTGCCGGACCTCGTACCGTGGGGACGGCTCCGCGCCCAGCCCGGGTCTGTACGTTCCCAAACGGTGACCCGTGGAGACCAACGCGACCGAGACCGGCCCCCTACACCGCCCTCCGCAGATGGTTGCTGTCCTGGAAACCTGCTCTTGCTGTCTCACCCCCCGGGGCCCGGGCCCCGTCCCGCTCTACCGACACCCCCTGCGGCCGGGGCGGGAGGCCTCCTACTGCCGTCACCCCCTGCGGCGGGGGAGGCACAACGCACTCCGGCTGTGGCTAAGGCCCCGGGCAGGTGACCGGGCTGGGGCTGAGGCCCCGGGCAGGCGGGAAACCCCCTGAGGCCGGGACAGAAGGCCTCCCGCGGCCGTCACCCCCTGGGGCGGGGGTGGCCAGGAAGGTGACCGGGCTGTGGCTGAGGCCCCGGGCAGGCGGGAAACCCCCGGGGCCAGCGGTGGAGCACAGCCCTGTGCAGGTGGGGTGCGGTGCCGGGGGTGTTCGGGCGGTGGGACAATTCACGCATGACGAATCCCATCCCCGCCGACCTGCTCGCCGCCGCCGAGGCGGCGAAAGGCTTCATGCCCACGAACGAGGGCACCGCGCTGTACGAGACCGCTCTCCGTTACGCCCCCGTCGGGCCCGTGGTCGAGATCGGTACCTACTGCGGCAAGTCGACCATCTTCCTCGGTGCGGCGGCCCGGGCCGCCGGGGTGAAGGTGGTCACGGTGGACCACCACCGGGGGTCCGAGGAGCACCAGGAGGGCTGGGAGTACCACGACGCGACGCTCGTCGACGAGGAGAGTGGGAAGTTCGACACCCTCCCGCACCTGCGCCGGACGCTCACCCGGGCCGGGCTGGACGACGAGGTCATCGTGGTGGTCGGCCGTTCGGCCGAGGTGGCCTCGGTGTGGGGGACGCCGCTGGGGATGCTGTTCATCGACGGCGGCCACAGCGAGGAGGCCGCGCAGGCCGACTACGCGGGTTGGAGCCCGCACGTGGCCCCGGGCGGGGCGCTGGTCATCCACGACGTCTTCCCGAACCCCGAGGACGGCGGCCGCCCGCCGTACAACATCTATCTCCGGGCCCTGGACTCCGGGCGGTTCAAGGAGGTCGCGGTGGTCGGTTCGATGCGGGTCCTGGAGCGGATCGCCTGACCGGGACAGGGGGCGGCCTGGGACACACCTATGCCGGGTAAGCCTTCGGTAAGAAGTCACCACCCGGTTATGTATTCGGCCTTGACATGGTTACGGACCGGTATCGTGTCGATGAGGGGCGGAGCGATGGTGGCGTTATCCCCCGAAAGACCGCTTCGGTCCGGACTCGACTGAACCGATCCGGGGCAGTTGCGCGTCAAACACCAGGACGGCACGGTGCCGGACGTGATTTGCCATGGGGGCGGGGAGCTGAGCGAGAGCAGAAACGGCGCGAACGGGGCGGATGGGCAGCGCCCCGAGCTTGACGAGGACATCGCGCCGGAGACCAACGACACCTCTGCCGAGGAGCTGTCCGACGCCGGAGAGGACACGACCGGCGGTGCCCCGTCCACCGGTGGTGGCGAGGACGCCGGGTCGGCGTCCGATTCCGGACCCATCACTTTCAAGACCAGCGGCACGTTCTTCCGGGAGCGGGTCGCCCAGGTCCTTGCCGAGCAGGGCTTCGACTCCGAGGAGGAGGGAACGGCGCCGGAGCCCGCGGCCGAACCCGTGACCGAGGCCTTGCCGGAGGTGACCGGAACCTCGGCGACCGACAAGCCCGAAACGGCGTCCGCAGAGGCGGAGAAGGACACCTCCACCGGTGCCGCCGCGGAGCCCGCGACCCCGTCCTCCGGTGGGGAGGACGACACCACGGTTCCGGCGACCCCCGCCGCCGAGGCGGCGGAGCCGGCCGCGGAGTCGTGGTTCACGCCCAAGGCCTCACAGGAGTCCCAGCAGCCCCCCCAGGCGTCCCGGCCGGAGTCCGCCGACGCGTCCGCGGAGTCCGCCGCCGAGGACGCCAAGGGCGGGGCGCCGGAGAACCCGTACCGGATTCCCACCGCACCCCAGGTGCCGCCCGCCGGCCCGTCCTGGGCCCCTGCGGCGCCCCCGGTCGCGCCCGGGCCCGCCACGCCTCCCATGGCCCCTCCGGTGACGCCTCCCGCCGGGCCCCCGGCCCCGCAGGGTGTCGCCGGGCCCGCCACGGAGCCCGAGGTCACCGAGGAGTCCGCCGCCGAGGCCGGGTCGATGTGGCCGCAGCCGCAGCGGATGTCCCACGTGGTCGGGAGCGCCGCCGCCGGCGGCGGCCGCCCGCCGCAGGGTCCGGGAGGCCCCGGCGGCCCCACCGGTCCCGGAGGTCCGACCGGCCCCGCCGGGACCGGGCCCGGCAAGGGCAAGGCCAAGAAGAAGGGCAAGCGCAAGAAGCCCCTCTGGTGGCGCCTCCTGCGCACCTTCCTCGTCGCCTCCGCGCTGATGGTCATCATCGCCTGCGGAGCCTTCGCCTACTTCTACAGCACCGTCGAGGTCCCCGACGCCGCCAAGGCCGACGCCGTGGAGCAAGGCTCCACCTTCTACTTCGGCGACGGCGAGACCGAGTTCGCCTACCGCGGCACCGACCGCGACCCCATCACCTACGAGGAGATGACCGAGGGCGGCGACCACGTCGTCGAGGCCGTCATCTCCGCCGAGGACCGCGGTTTCTGGACCGAGCCCGGTGTCTCCGTGCGGGGCACCACCCGTGCCGTGTGGTCCACGGTCACCGGCCAGCAGGTCCAGGGCGGTTCGACCATCACCCAGCAGATGGTCCGCAACTACTACGAGGGCGTCTCCTTCGAGCAGACCGTCTCGCGGAAGATCCAGGAGATCATCATCTCCATCAAGGTCGACCAGAGCGAGTCCAAAGAATGGGTGATGGAGCAGTACCTCAACACCATCTACTTCGGCCGCCAGGCCTACGGTGTGCAGGCCGCCGCCCAGGCCTACTACGACAAGGACACCAAGGAGCTGACCCCGGAGGAGGCCGCCTTCCTGGCCGCCGCCATCCAGCAGCCGACGCCGTTCGGTGAGGCCGACGTCAACACCACGCCGGAGATGGAGCAGCGCTGGCGCTACGTCGTCAACGGCATGGTGACCACGGGTGCCATCACCCAGGCCGAGGCCGACAAGATGGAGTTCCCCGCCCCGATCGAGTACGAGCCCGGGTCGGACAACGACCTGAGCGGCTACCGCGGCTACATGTACGAGGCCGCGATGCGGGAGCTGGAGGAGCTGGAGCTCACCGAGGACCAGATCAACCGGCAGGGCTTCACCATCGTCACCACCTTCGACGAGGACATGATGGACGCCGCCTACGAGGCGGTCAACGAGTCCGTTCCGAACGACGTCCTGCCCCAGGGCGTCAACATCGGCCTGGCGACCGTGGACACCGCCACCGGTGAGGTGCTGGCGTTCTACGGCGGTCACGACTACTACGAGAACCAGTACGACAGCGCCTTCCTGGGCAGCGCCCAGGCGGGTTCGGCGTTCAAGCCGTACGTGCTGGCGACCGCCCTGGAGGAGGGCTACAGCCTCCACAGCTTCGTGGACGGCACCGGGCCGCAGACCATCAACGGTTCGCCGGTCGGCAACGCGGGCGGCGCCCGGGGCGGGCCGATGGACCTGGTCCAGGCGACCCGGGTCTCCAACAACCTCGGCTTCGTCAACCTGAACATGGAGCTGGGCTACGAGAAGGTGCGCGACACCGCGTACGACATCGGCCTGGACGAGGGCAGCATCCTCGACGACCAGCTGGTGCCGACGCTGGCGCTGGGCGTCTCGTCGGTGACCCCGGTCGCCCAGGCGGGCGGGTACGCCACCTTCGCCAACGGCGGCCGCCACAACGACACGCACGTGATCAAGTCGATCCTCAACGCCGAGGGCGAGGAGGTCCGGCCCGAGGTGGAGTCCCGGCAGGCGATCAAGGAATCGACCGCCGCGGACGTCACCTACGCGCTGGAGCAGGTCGTCCAGGGCGGTACCGGCGTCTCGGCGAACTTCTGGACGCACCCGGTGGCGGGCAAGACCGGTACCACCTCGGACAGCGTCGCCGCCTGGTTCGTCGGGTACACCCCGCAGCTGTCCACGGCCGTGGGCGTCTACAACGAGAACAACCGGTCGTTCAGCATCCCCGGCTACGACATCTCCGGCGGCGGTGTGGCGGCGCCCATCTGGCGCAACTACATGCAGCGGGTGATGGAGGGCTACGAGCGCAAGGAGTTCCCGCAGCCCGCGTTCGCCGGGTCCACCCAGTACTGGGCGCCCGACCCCTCCACGCAGGAGCCGGAGGAGCCGGTGCAGGAGCTCCCGGAGGACACCCCGGAGGACCCGGGCACGCCCGAGGTCCCCGAGGTGCCGGAGGTCCCCGTCCCGGAGGTGCCCGAGGTCCCGGAGGTGCCGGAGGTGCCCGGCCCGGGTGACGGGGACGGCGGCGGCGGGGAGATCCCGCCGGGCCGCGGCGAGGAGGGCAGGGCCTTCCCCTCCGACTAGCCCGAAGCGCGGAAGTGACGCGGAGCAGAAGAGGGGCCGCGGACACCGGGTGGATCCACCCCCGTGTCCGCGGCCCCTCTCGCGTGTGCGCCGGGTCCGGCCGTCCTTCCCGTGTGCCGGGCTCAGTCGTCCCAGGTGTGCAGGAACACCCGCGACCCCGGGGTGGTCCGGGTGAGGGCGTCCACGGCCAGGATCACCGCCGCGGTGGTCCAGGTGCTGCGCTCCACCGGCCAGCGCACCTGCTCGGCGAACTGGTAGCCGGTCCAGTAGATGCCGTCGTCGCCGTCGCGCAGGTGCTGCACCTCGCGCAGGATGCGCAAGCCGTCGTCGACCCGGCCCACCGCGGCCAGGGCCATGACCAGCTCGGAGGTCTCGGCGGCGGTCACCCACGGCTGGTCGTCGACGCAGCGCACGCCCAGGCCCGGGACCACGAACCGGTCCCAGCGCTCGGCCAGGCGGGCGTGGGCGGCGTCGCCGCGGACGGCGCCGCCCAGGATCGGGTAGAACCAGTCCATCGAGAACCGGCCGCGGTCGGCGAACAGGTCCTCGTCGTCGTTGATAAGGCCGGCCAGCCGGTCGGCGGCCTTGGTCCACTCCGGGCGGGGGCGGTCCAGGCGGTCGCCCAGGGCGGCGCCGCAGCGCAGCGCGTGGTGCACGCTGGCGCACACGGTGAGCAGGGCGTGGTCGCCCGCGGAGCCGTCCTCCGAGCGCGCCCACAGGATCTCGCCGTGTTCGCCGCGCAGGGCCAGCACGAACTCCAGCCCCTCCTCCACCACGGGCCACAGCTCCTCGGCGAAGGCGGTGTCCCCGGTGACGAGCAGGTGGTGGAACAGCCCCACCGCCGGGTAGGCGGCGTGGTTGGCCTCGCGCAGCTCGGTGGCGGGCACGCCCTGGCGGAACTTGGCGGGCCAGCCGCCGCCGGGGTGGCGGGCGTCGGCCAGCCACCGGTAGGCGCGGCGGGCGGCCGCGGCGTGCGCGGGCTCCCACAGGCCGGTGACGGTCAGCGCCATGGCGCACTCGACGTGGTCCCACACGTCGGTGTGGCCGCCGGGGAACCAGGGCAGCGCCCCGCAGGGCTCCTGGCTGCGGACCAGGTAGCCGGCGGAGCGCAGCAGCTGCCCGGCGTCCAGGACGCCGGGCAGGCGCAGGGTGAGGTCGTCCGGTGCGGTGACGACGGACATCAGGCGGCGTCGAGCGGCTTGCGCACGTACACGATCACGCTCTTGCCGATGACCGGGTTGAGCAGGCGCTCGGCCACCCGGGTCACCTTGGGGGCCTGGAACATGTCCCAGACGAGCAGCTCGTGGTAGGCCTTGGCGAGCGGGTGGTCGTTGTTGTCGGTGCCGACCGCGCACTTGATCCACCAGTAGGGCGCGTGCAGGGCGTGCGCGTGGTGGTGCGGGCCGATCAGGAACCCGGTGGCCTTGAGCTTGGCCTCCAGCTCGGCGCGGGTGTAGATGCGGATGTGGCCGCCCTCGTTGGTGTGGTACTCCTCCGAGAGGGCCCAACAGATGCGCTCGGGCAGGAAGCTGGGCACGGTCACCGCGGCGATGCCGCCGGGCTTGAGGACCCGGTACAGCTCCTTCATGGCGGCGGTGTCGTGCGGGATGTGCTCGAAGATCTCCGCGGCGATGACGCGGTCGAAGCTGCCCTCGTCGAAGGGCATGTCGAGGGCGTCGCCCTTGACGGTCTCGGCGGTGGCCGAGGCGGGGGCCTCGCCCTCCTCCTTCATGGCGGCGAACATGGTCTCGACCGAGGCCAGGTCCTCGACGTTCTGGTCGAAGGCGACGACGTCGGCGCCGCGGCGGTAGACCTCGAAGGCGTGGCGGCCGCCGCCGCAGCCCAAGTCGAGCACGCGGTCGCCCGGACCGACGGGGAACAGGGTGAAGTCGACGGTGATCAGTGGAGGCTCCCTCGTGTTCTGCGAAAAAGGTGCTCAGGCGCCGTTGGCCCGGGCGGGGGCGGGGCGGCTGTCGCCCTCGGGGCGGTCGTCGCCGTCGGCGGGGCGCCGGCCCGTGACGGACGCGATGGTGGACGCGTAGCGACGGGCGGTCAGCTCGGCCACCGCGCGCCAGGTGAAGCGCTCCTGGACGCGGCGCCAGGCGGCGGCGCCCATGCGCTCGCGTTCGGCGTCGTCGTCGAGGAGGCGGGCGAGTTCGGCGGCCAGCAGCTCGGGGTCGCCGGGGGCGATGAGGCGGCCGGCGTCGCCGTCGGTGCCCACGACCTCGGGCAGGGCCCCGGCGCGGCTGGCGATGAGCGGGGTGGCGCAGGCCATGGCCTCCACGGCGGGCAGGGAGAAGCCTTCGTAGAAGGACGGGACGACGGCGACCTGGGCGGTGGCGATGAGCTCGGCCAGTTCGGTGTCGTCGATGCCGCTGACGAACTCGACCCGGTCGCGCAGGCTGAGCTCGTCGACCAGGGTGTCGGTGGGTCCGCCGGGGCGGGGCCTGCTGACGATGGTCAGGGTGACGTCGCGTTCGGTGGCGAGTTTGGCGGCGGCGCGCAGCAGGGTGGCGACGCCCTTGAGGGGGCTGTCGGCGCTGGCGGTGCACACGATGCGGCCCGGGACGCGTTCGATCTCCGGGCGCGGGTGGAAGTAGCGGGTGTCGACGCCCAGGGGGGTGACCTCCATGGCCCCGGGGGCGACGCCGAACTCGCGGGCGATGTCGTCGGCGGAGGACTGGGAGGGCACCAGGATCGGGTCGAGGCGGCGGGCCACCCTGGCCTGCATCTTGACGAACCCGTACCAGCGGCGCTTGGAGAGCTTCTGCCACCCCTGCGCCTCGTCGATCTCGATGCGGCGGTCGACGCTGATGGGGTGGTGGATGGTGGTGACCAGGGGGAGTCCGGCGGACTTGATGCCGAGCAGGCCCCAGCCCAGGGTCTGGTTGTCGTGGACGACGTCGAACTCGTCCAGGCGGCGGCGCAGCTCGCGGTTGGCGCGCAGGGAGAAGGTGAGGGGTTCGGGGAAGCCTGCGGTCCACATGGTGGCGACCTCCAGGGCGTCGATCCAGTCGCGCCACTCGCGCAGCGGCGGGGCGACGAACGGGTTCGCGTCGTTGTAGAGGTCGAGGGAGGGGATCTTCTCCAGGGTGACGCCCTCGTCCAGGACGGGGTAGGGCTGGCCGGAGAAGACGGTGACCCGGTGGCCCAGTGCGGCCAGTTCGCGGGAGAGGTGGCGGACGTACACGCCCTGGCCGCCGACGTGCTGCTTGCTCCGGTAGGAGAGCAGGGCGACGCGTAGGGGGCGGTCGGGGTGCGGTCCCGTGCTTGTGCCCGACTGGGTCAAGAGTCCACCTCTTCGTTGGGTCGCGGGGCCCGGCCGCCGCGGTGGCGGGGTGGTCGCCGCCGGGCGTCGCGCGCGGGTCGGGCCGGTGGCGGGTACGGGCGTCCCATATGTTACTCGTCAGTTGTGTTCGGGTCGGCCCCCGGGCCGGTTGCCAGAGATCCTATGCGGGGGCATCGGGGCCGGTGACGGCGGCCCAGCGGGGCAGGTCGGGCGTGCCGGTGCGGGTGGTCAGCCCGCGCTCCTCGGTCAGGCGCAGGTGCGCGGCGGTCTCGGCGGCGGCCATGTGGCGGGAGCGGACGCTCATGTCGGCCCAGGGCCGGCGCCAGGTGAGGCCCCTGGAGGTCTCCCACAGGGTGGCGGCGCCGGTGGTCCGGAGCAGCAGGAGGATCTCGGCGAGGCGGTCCTCGTGGTGTTCCATGATCTCCGCGGCGCGGGTGCGGAGTCCGCCGAAGCGGCGTTCGTGTGAGGGAAGGCACACCAGCGAGTCGGCCCCGGGGAGGTCCCCGATGATCCGCTGGGAGGCGAGGAAGTCGCCGAGCGGGTCGCCCGCGTCGGCGGTCAGCGGGAACCGGCCGACGTGCGGGGTGATGCGGGGCAGGATGTGGTCGCCGGTGAACAGGCGCCCGCCGTCGGCCAGGTGCAGGCACAGGTGGCCGGGGGTGTGGCCGGGGGTCCACACGGCGCGCAGGTCGCGGCCGGGCAGGTCCACGCGGGCGCCGTCGGCCAGGGGCAGGTCGGGGACGACCGGCGGCGGGGAGTAGCGGGGCCCGGCCAGGAGCTCGGCGGTGTCGTCGGCGGGGAACCCGGCGGCGAGCATCTGGTCGGCGAGCTCCCGCCGGCGGGTGTCGTCGTCGCGGGAGAGCAGGTGCTCGGTGACGGCGATGTCGGCGGGGTGCATGGCCAGCCAGGCGCCGGAGGCCTCGCGCAGCCGCCCGGTGAGGCCGGTGTGGTCGGGGTGGAAGTGGGTGAGGACGGCGCCGCGCACCTCCTGGACGGTGTGGCCGGTGCGCGCCAGGCCCTTGACCAGGGCGTCCCAGGCGTCGTCGTGGTCCCAGCCGGTGTCGATGAGGACGGGGCCCTCGGAGCCGGTCAGGACGTAGACGTAGGTGAAGCCGAGGGGGTTGCCGGGGATGGGCACCGGCAGGCTCCACACGCCGTCTCCGAGGTCCTCGACGGGGGGTGTGTCGGGCATGGGCGGCCTCTCACTGGAAACAGAATCGGATTCTATTCTAGGGCGAGGGGGCTCGCCGGGCGCGGCCGGGAGGGGGTCCGGCCTCGGAGGTGTACCCAGGGTGACCGCCGGGGGCGAACGACCCGGCCGGGAGCGAAATAGAACATATTCTATAAATCCTGTACCAGCGTTCCCAAAAGCTCCGGGATGGTTCCGTCAGGCCCCTGCAACGTTGGTCAATGAGGCGTGAATCATGGAAGGGAACCGCTGCGCGAACGGGAAGCGGTTGGATAACGTGTTCTCATCAGGTCGGCGCTCCGGACGGGCCTCGGCCACACCTGGTAGCCCTCTCGGCGCCGCGGCGAGCAGTCGGCGCGCGACCGATGACGAATGGGAGAGATCCTGTGGCGGTGCAGGCGCCGATCGGCACGATGTCCCGAAGCCAGACCCAGCGACGCAAGCGCATCGTGCAGACCGCCGCGGCCCTGGCCGTGCGCGGCGGCGTCGAGGCCATGCAGATGCGCTCGGTCGCCGAGCGGGCGGGGGTCGCCCTGGGCACCCTCTACCGCTACTTCCCCTCCAAGATGGACCTCGTCGTGGCCGTGGTCACCGAGGAGCTCGACCTGCTGGAAGGCGGCATCGTCCGCCGCCCGCCCACCGCCGACACCCCCTCCGGCCGCGCCGTCGACGTGCTGCTGCGCGCCACCCGGGGGCTGATGCGCGAGCCGGAGCTGGCCGACGCGCTGGTGCGCTCGCTCATCATGGCCGAGGTCAAGATCGAGCTGGACGTGCGCATCACCGACCTGGTCTGGCGGGTGGCCGCCGGCTCGCTCGCGGTCCAGGACACCGCGGAGGGCGAGCCCGACATCGACCGCGAGGGCGTGGGCTACGTGCTGGCCGGATCGCTCACCAGCGTGTGGATCTTCGAACTGGTGGAGGTCCTCAAGGGCCGCCGCGACGTCGACGAGGTCGAGCGCCGGCTGCACATCGCCGCCGAACGCCTCCTCGCCGCGTTCTAGCCGTGCTCCTTTGAGCCTCCGCTCCGCTTCGGCCCACCCGTCGCCCACCGCCACCCTCAACGGACGGCCTGGCGGCCGCAGCCCTGCTCCCTGGCTCGGCGCCCTTCGAGGGCGGGAACCTTCGGCCCCCCGGACTTCTCCTCCAGAGCCTCCAGAACCCCGCCGGCGCCTCGCGAATCCGGGCCTCAGCCACCGCCCAGGAGCAGGCCCAGCAAACCGCTGAGCAGACCGCCTCCGCGATCGGACCCGCCGTTGCCGGGTTCCTCGCCGGAGGCGCCGTCGTCTCCGGGGTCGGGCGAGGGCACCGACGGCGGGACCTCCTCCGCGGGCGGCCCGGCCTGGGGCGGGCCCTCGGGGGCGCCCGGGGTGGCGGGCGGGGTCCCCGGCTCACCCGGCTCGGCGTCGCCGCCGTCGGTCCCGGGGCCGGTCTCCTCCTGCGGGTCCTGCTCGGCCTGCGCGGGGTCGGGGGTGCCCGGCGCCGGGGAGGCCGGGGCGGTGGGCCCGGCCTCGGGCCGGGTGTCGGCGGCGCTGGAGGCGGTCTCCACCCCGGTGAACACCGAGCCCTCGGGCCGGGGGTCGTCCGGGCCCGCGCCGATGACGGTGGCGGGGTCGTCCACGGCGCCCGCCCAGCCCCACAGCGCCATGGCCAGGGCGGCGGTGGCCAGCCCGGCGATCACCGGCAGCGCCCGGCGCGAACGCCGCGGCGCCACCTCCTCCCCGTCCTCGGCCGCCCCCTCGGGTCCGGGCAGCGGGGCGCGGTGCTCCTCCCGGACCGGGTGGTCGGCGGTGCTCAGCCGGTCGCCCGGCAGCACCCGGGCCGGGCGCGGCACCCCCGTGTCGGCGTCGGTGTCCTCGGCGGCGGCCGCGACGCCGGCGGCGTCCTCGGCGGCGCGGGAGCGGTGCAGCGGGTAGCCGTCGGAGGTGAGCGGGTGCATCTCCCGGGCGATGCGGCGGCGCTCGTCGTCCAGCGCGGGGTCGGTGCAGGTGTCCACGACCCGCTCGCGCAGCCCCGGGGGCGGACCCGGCGGGCGCAGCAGGGCCAGGGCGGTGGAGACCTCCTCCATCCGGGCCCGCCAGGCGGCCGGGGAGGGCGGGCCCTCGTCGGCGGGCACGCGCTCGCGGGCGCGGGCGGCGCGTTCGGGGTCGCGGGCCTCGGCCAGGCCGTCGGCGGCGCGGCGCACCGCCGAGCGGGCCAGCTCGGCGCACAGGTCGTGGTCCAGGCCCAGGACGCGGGCGATCGCCGAGGCCGACAGCGCGTGGCGCAGGTGGAGCTCGACCAGCTCGCGGTGGCTGGCCGGCAGGCGGGAGAACATGCGCGCGACCGGCACCTCGGCGGGCACGGTGGCCAGCCGGGCGTAGGGGCACACGTGGACGAAGCCGCGGCGGCGGGCGGCCGCCCGGACCAGGGCGTACAGCCAGGAGGTGCGTTCGGCCGGGTCGGCGGGGCGCTCGGTCAGCGTGCGCGCGGCGACCAGGCCGTCGTGCACGGCGTCGGCGGCCCCGGGGCCCTCGCCCAGCAGGGACCAGGCGTACCGGTACAGGGCCGGTGCGAAGGCGTCGTAGAGCGCCTCGACGGTCTCCTGGGCCTGAGCCGGTTCGTCTCTTTCGTTGCCTCTGGTCACGATTCTCCCCCCACACCGCAGACGGTAGTGGGGGGAGTCGGGCCGCGCGGGGGAATCCGGGGACTGTGGCGTGAAGGTGAGGTTTCTGTTACCTCACGCCGGGTCTCCGGACCCTAGCCGGGGGTGAGGAGCCCCGGCTCACTCGCCCCCGCGGGAGGGCGAGCCGATGGCGATCATGCGCTCGACGGAGCGGCGGGCCCGGTCCGCGGTGTCGGTGTCCACGGTGATCTCCGTGGTGCCGAAGCGCAGCGAGTTCAGCAGCTTGTCGGCGTTGATCATCTTCATGTAGTGGCACTCGGCGCGCGAGTTGACCGCCTCGAACTCGGTCGTCGGGTTGGCGTTGCGCAGCTGGTGCAGCATGCCGGTCTCGGTCGCGATGAGGACCTTCTTGGCGGTGGTGTTCTCGGCCGCGGTGAGCATGCCGCCGGTCGACAGGACCTTGACGCGCTCCTTGGGCACGGCGCCGCTGCCGACCAGGTACAGGGCGGAGGTGGCGCAGCCGCACTCGGGGTGCACGTACACCTCGGCGTCGGGCTCGGACTCCACCCGTTGGCGCAGGGTGTGGCCGTCGATGCCGGCGTGCACGTGGCACTCGCCCATCCAGATGTGGATGTTCTCGCGGCCGGTGACGCGCTTGACGTGGGCGCCCAGGAACTGGTCCGGCAGGAACAGGATCTCCCGGTCCTCGGGGATCGACCGGATGACGTCGGCGGCGTTGGAGGAGGTGCAGCAGATGTCGGTCTCGGCCTTGACCGCGGCGGTGGTGTTGACGTACGCGACGACGACCGCGCCGGGGTGCTCGGCCTTCCACTGGCGCACCTGCTCGGCGGTGATGGTGTCCGCCAGGGAGCAGCCCGCCTCGGGGTCGGGCAGCAGGATGGTCTTCTCCGGGGCCAGGATCTTGGCGGTCTCGGCCATGAAGTGCACGCCGCAGAACACGATGGTGCTCGCGTCGACGGTGGCGGCCAGGCGGGACAGGGCCAGGGAGTCGCCGGTGTGGTGGGCGACGTCCTGGATTTCCGGGCGCTGGTAGTTGTGCGCGAGGATGACCGCGTCGCGCTCCTGCGCCAGGCGGCGGACCTCGGCGGCCCATTCCTGCCTGGTCATGGTGTCCGCCGAGGCGGTGACCGGTGCCATGTCCGTACTACTTCCTTGAGGCTGTGGGCGGGCGTGGACGCCGCGCCGTGGCTGGTCGGTGCGGGGAGACAGGGTTTTTGTCTGTCAGGCACAAACCTGTGGCAGCTTAACATGTCGGGGAACGGAAGGGACAGGGTGGATATCCCGGAAGCAAACGGACAGGTGGTGGGCTCCGTGGTCGAGGACACGGGCCTCTCGGCGCACGAGGCGCTCGCCGTCGTTCTCCAGATCCGCGCCGGGGAGCTGTGCGTCCTGCTGTGGCGCCGCGCACTGCCGCCCTGCGAGGGGGAGTGGGCGCTGCCCGGCGGCAGACTGCGCGCCGACGAGAGCCTGGGCGCCTCCATCCGCCGCCAGCTCGCCCAGAAGGTCGACGTGCGCGATCTCTCACACCTGGAACAGCTGGAGACGCGCAGCGACCCCGACCGCAACCCCGAGCGCCGCACCCTGGCCACCGCCTACCTGGGCCTGGTCCCCGCCGACATCGACCCCGTGGTGCCCGCCGACACCCGCTGGCACCCGGCCGGCGACCTGCCGCCGATGGCCTTCGACCACGCCTCCATCGTGCGCTCCGGGCGCCAGCGGCTGCGCGCCAAGCTCAGCTACACCAACGTCGGGTTCGCCCTGGCCCCGCCGGAGTTCACCATGTCGGAGCTGTCGGGCTACTACCGGGCCGCGCTGGGCCACGACGTGGCCGCCACCAACCTGCGCCGGGTGCTGCTGCGCCGGGGGCAGATCGAGGAGACCGGGCGCTCGGTGCCCTCGGGGCGGTCGGGCGGGCGGCCCGCCGCGCTCTTCCGGTTCCGGTCGCTGAGCCTGCACATCACCGACGCCTTCGCGGTGCTGCGGCCCCCCGGCCAGGGGGCGAACGGCTTGTAAGCTTTCTCGACGTGGCTATTCGTACTGTGGTGTTCGACGTCGGAGAGACGCTGGTCGACGAGACGCGGATCTTCGCGCGCTGGGCCGACCGCTTCGGGATCCCGCACATGGCGTTCTTCGGGACCATCGGCGGGGTGCTGGCCGACGGCGGCACCCTCACCGACGGGTTCCGGCTGCTGGTGCCCGGGTTCGACCTGGCGGCCGAGAGCGAGCGCTGGCGGGCGGAGGACCCGGATGGCGAGCGCGAGCACTTCGGGGAGAAGGACCTGTACCCGGACGTGCGGCCCGCGTTCGAGGCCATGCGCCGCGGCGGGCTGTCGCTGGTCATCGCCGGGAACCAGCCGCCCGAGGCCGGGCCCGCCCTGGAGGTCATGGGGCTGGGCGTGGACGGGGTCGGGATCTCCGACATCTGGGGCGTGAAGAAGCCGCAGCCGGAGTTCTTCGACCGGGCGCTGGACCTGGCCGCCGCCGCCCGGCCCGGGATCACCGCCGGGGAGGTCCTCTACGTGGGCGACCGGGTCGACAACGACGTGCTGCCCGCGCGGCGGGCGGGCATGGCCACGGCCCTGCTGCGCCGGGGGATCTACGGGTACCGGCACGCCGCCTCGCCCGACGCGGGACGGGCCGACATCGTCGCCGACGACCTGCACGCCGTCGCGGAGTGGGCGCTGGCCCGGTCGTAGCCCCGCCCGGTCGTGCCCGGCCCGGCGGCGGCCCGGTCGTGTCGGCCGTTCTCACCGGCCTGTTCCGCTGCTACGCTTCGGTCCTATATCCTATCTATCTGGTGGGAAAAGTGGACAAATGCCGATCCGGTCACGGTGTGCGTCCCTCCCGTTTGGCCGACTCGAACAGGGGTACCGTCGAACGGTCCGCCCCGGGGGTCACCCCGCCCGCCAGGGGCCGCACCCGTACCATCAGCCCCGCCCCGGACTGGAGACCCCGATGATCACCTTCGAGGGCGCCGCCAAGCACTACCCCGACGGCACCGTCGCCGTCGCCGACCTCGACCTCACCGTCGAGACCGGCCGGACCACGGTCTTCGTCGGCCCCTCCGGCAGCGGCAAGACCACGTCCCTGCGGATGATCAACCGCATGGTCGAACCCACCCGGGGGACCGTGCGCATCGACGGCGTCGACATCCGCGAACACGACCCCGCCCGGCTGCGCCGCGGCATCGGATACGTCATCCAGCAGGCCGGGCTCTTCCCGCACCGCACCGTCCTGGACAACATCGCGACCGTGCCGCTGCTGCTGGGCACCTCCAAGAGGGCCGCCCGCGCCCGCGCCGCCGAACTCATGGACCTGGTCGGCCTCGACCCCGCCATGGGCCGCCGCTGGCCCCACCAGCTCTCCGGAGGACAGCAGCAGCGCGTCGGCGTCGCCCGCGCCCTGGCCGCCGACCCGCCCGTCCTCCTCATGGACGAACCCTTCAGCGCCGTCGACCCCGTTGTGCGCACCGGACTCCAGGACGAACTCCTGCGGCTCCAGCAGGAGCTGCACAAGACCATCGTGTTCGTCACCCACGACATCGACGAGGCCGTGCGCCTGGGCGACCGCATCGCGGTGTTCCGCCCCGGCGGCGAACTCGCCCAGTACGACACCCCCGAACGGCTGCTCACCGCCCCCGCCGACGACTTCGTCGAGGCGTTCGTCGGACACGACCGCGGCGTGCGCCGGCTGTCGTTCTTCCCCGCCCGGACCCTGCCTCTGCGCGACGACGTCGTCTTCGAGGACGACCTCAAGGTCGAGGACGTGCGGCACGTCGCCGCCGAACACCCCTGGCTGCTGGTCGTCGACAACGGCCGGACGCCCCTGGGGTGGATCTCCGAGCGCTCCCTGACCGACGTCCCCTCCGGCATCCGCCTGGGCGAACTGGACACCGTCCCCTACGGGCACACGTTCACGGTGGAGACCGACTCCCTGCGCGCCGCGCTGGACGCCGCCGTGCTCTCACCCGCCGGGCGCGCCGTCGGGGTGGACGGCGACGGCCGGGTGCTGGGCGTGGTCAGCCAGGACGAGCTCGGCACCGCCCTGTGGTCGGTGACCGAATGAGCGCCGTCACCGGGGTGCTGGACTGGGTCCAGGGGGTGTGGGACTGGGCCGCCGCCAACTGGTCCTTCCCCGACGAGCCCGGCCGGGGCGTCCTGCCCCGGCTGACGGAGCACGTCCGGCTGGCGTACGCGTCCATCGCCATCGGGCTGGCCCTGGCGATCCCGCTGGGCCTGGCCTGCGTGCGCTGGAAGGTGCTGTACCCGCCGCTGCTGACCGGCGTGAACGTGCTCTACGCCGTGCCCTCCATCGCCCTGTTCTTCCTGCTGCTGCCCTACACCGGGTTCAGCGACTGGACGGCGATCATCCCGCTGGCCCTGTACACCCTGGTCATCCTGCTGCCCAACGTGGTCGACGGGCTCAACCAGGTGCCCGACCACGTGCGCCAGGCGGCCGTGGCGATGGGCTTCGGCCCGCTGCGCCGCCTGGTCCGGGTGGAGATGCCGGTGGCGGTGCCGGTCATCATCGCCGGGCTGCGGGTGGCGTCGGTGGCCACCATCAGCATGGTCAGCGTCGCCTCCCTGGTGGGGCTGGGCGGCCTGGGGCGGCTCATCCTCAGCGACGGGTTCCGCCGCCAGTTCGACGCGCCCATCGTCGTGGGCGTCGTGCTCGTGGTGGTGCTGGCCTTCGCCACCGACGCCCTGCTGGTGGTGGCCCAGCGCCTGCTCACCCCGTGGGCGCGGCGCGACCGGCCGCGCGCCGGGTTCGGGCGCCGCCGCCGGGCAGCCGCGGCCCCCGCGGGGGCCGAGACGCTAGAGCCGGCGGCGGTCGCACCGCCGGGGAAGGGGTGACCGTGGAGATCCTCGACGGCCTCATCGCCTGGTTCAACGACCCCGCCCAGTGGAGCGGGTCCTCGGGCATCCCCGCCCGGCTCGGCGAGCACGTGTACTACTCGCTGCTTGCCCTGGCGCTGTCGGCGCTCATCGCGGTGCCCGTCGGCCTGCTCACCGGGCACACCGGCGTGGGCGGGTTCCTCACCGCGAGCCTGGCCAACTTCGCCCGCGCCCTGCCCACCATCGGCGTGCTGTTCCTCGTCGTCATGGCCGCCGGGATCGGCCTGGTCCCGGTCATCGCCGCCCTGGTGGCGCTGGCCGTGCCGCCGATCCTGGTCAACACCCACGAGGGCGTGCGCTCGGTCGAACCCGGACTGCGCGACGCCGCCCGCGGGATGGGCATGCGCGGGCGCGAGGTCCTGCTGCGCCTGGAACTGCCGGTGTCCCTGCCGCTCATCCTCATCGGGCTGCGCACCGCCGCCGTGCAGGTCGTGGCGACCGCGACCATCGCCGCCTACGTGGGCGTCGGCGGCCTGGGCCGCTACATCTTCGACGGCCAGGCCCAGCAGAACCTGTCGATGATCCTGGGCGGCTCCGTCCTGGTGGTGGCGCTGGCCATCGTCACCACCCTCCTGTTCGCCGGGGCGCGCCGCCTGCTGGTCGCCCCCGGACTGCGCGCGCAGGCCGCGACCGCGCGGTGAAGGGTCCGCCGCCGCGGCGGGCCGACGAGAGAGAAGGTTCCAAGAGATGAAGACACGGATCGCCCTCGCCGGGCTCCCCCTGGTGCTGCTGCTCAGCGCCTGCGGCGGCAGCGACCCCTTCGAGGAGCAGAACGGGGGAGAGGGCGGCGAGGCCGGCGGTTCCGGCGCCATCGTCGTCGGCTCGGCCGACTTCCCCGAGAGCGCGCTGCTCGCCGAGATCTACGGGCGCGCCCTGGCCGCCGAGGGGTTCGACGTGGAGTACCAGCTCAACATCGGCAGCCGGGAGGTGTACTACTCGCAGATCGAGTCCGGCCGGCTGTCGGTGTTCCCGGAGTACAACGGCGGCATCCTGGCCTACCTCGACAACCAGGCCCCGGTGGGCACCGCTGAGGAGACCAACGCGGCCATCACCGAGGCGCTGCCCGAGGGGCTGGAGATCCTGGACTCGTCCGCGGCGGAGAACAAGGACTCCGTCACGGTCACCCCGCAGATCGCCGAGGAACACGACCTGGGGAGCATCGCCGACCTGGCCGACGTGGCGGGCGACCTGACCCTGGGCGCCCCGGCGGAGTTCGAGACCCGGCCGCAGGGCGTGCCGGGCCTGGCCGACACCTACGGTGTGGAGTTCGGTGAGTTCCAGGCACTGGACCCGGCGCTGATCCCGCAGGCGCTCAACGACGGGGACGTGCAGGCCGCCAACCTGTTCACCACCGACCCGCAGATCGCCGCCCAGGGGTTCGTGGTCCTGGAGGACCCGGAGAACCTGTTCGGCGCCCAGAACATCACCCCGCTGATCAACTCCGAGCAGGTGGACGAGGCCGCCCGCGGCGTGCTCAACGCCGTGTCGGCGGCACTGAACACCGAGGAGCTGACCGCCCTCAACGAGCGGATCATCATCGAGAACGAGGAGGCGGCCGACGTCGCCCAGGAGTGGCTCCAGGCCCAGGGCCTGGCCTAGGCTCCGCCGCCGTGCCCGGGCCGCCCGGCCCG
>NZ_JBJJBV010000013.1:0-48477 GCF_045446735.1 Nocardiopsis protaetiae | reverse complement strand
CCGCGGGTGCCCAGGGGCAGGTGCGGTCCGATCAGGTCCCATTCGTCGTCGGTGAGGTCGCCGCGTGCCATGGGTCTGGTTTACCGGTTCGGGCCCTCGCCCGGGGGGCGAGTGCCCGAACCGTGATCAAAACCCAGAACAGGCCCTAGGAGACCGCAGACGTGACCGATCTGTTCCCCGATCCCCTCAGCCGCGGACGCTTGGAACCGACCCCCGACCGGGAAAGGGTGTTGCAGGAGGCCACGGCCGCCCTGCCGGTGGTCCTCCGGGACTTCCACGGGTGCACACCGATCCCGGTGCCCGACGGTCGGCGGCAAAAGTCGAGTGACGTCCTCTTCGCTTTCCAAGACAGGGAAGGTTCTCCCTTCACACTGCGGTTGGATGCCGTCCCGCTCCCCCAGGACGAAGTGGGACGGGTCCATGTCAACTCCTTCTCCCAGAACCATGTCGTGCAGATCTCCCAGAACATGCGGACGAACGATGTGGGCATGTCGCTCGCCTACGAAACCGGGGAGTTGTTCCAGGTCCGCGCGGACACGGCTGCGGACCTGTCCGCTCGCAGGGACTCCTACTTCTCCGCCGATGACCGGTCCCGGAACACCCGGTTGTCGCTGGAGGACGCGGGGCGCATCGGCGAACTGAACTGGCTCGCCCACATCGCGCACCTGCCCGACGCGTCCCCCGAGTTGCGCAGGGCGGCCCGGGACGGCTTCTCGAACCGACTCGATGCCCTGGCGCTGCGCGAGGACTCCCCCTCATGGAACGGCGCGCCGTTCCCCGGATGGGAGAGGATCGCGAACGGTCACGCGCTGTCCTCCCAGGCCCATGCGATGTACCAGGAGTTGGGCGGGCCCTTGCGAACGCTCCCGGAGCGCGACGCGGCGGCTCTACGGGCCTTCCGGGAAAGCCGGGAACAGGACACCGGCCGACTGCTCAATTCACCCACATCGTCGGCGGTCCTGCTGAATCCCACGGGTTCCCGACCGGGCAAACGGGATCTGGCGGAACTCGCCAGACGATCAGGCGAGGTGCGTGCGGGGAAGAGCGGCCAGACCGTGGAGGCCCTGCGCAGGAACGCCGAGTCCCTGCCGGAGGGCTCGTACCCGAAGGTTTCGCTCATGATCGGCGGCGGCGCAGCCCTGGCCGGCCGCTCACCGGACCAGTTGGTCGTCGACGGGCGAGGGCGCTGGCACGTGGATCCCATCAGGGCCATCGTCCAGTCAGCCGAGCAGGTGCGCCACCTGCCCAAGAGCGGGTTGGGAGACCCTGCCGCCTTCGTCGGCCCGAACGACCGCGTCCCGCTGGACGCGATCCGGCTGTGGGAGAACGAGGCGGCGGTGAAGGGCCCGGTCATCGACGGCCACGCGGCACTGTCCGTGGACGACCGGGGGAGGCTCCTCGCCACCATCACCCCGGACAGCGATAAGGACAACCCCATCACCGTCGAGGTCAAGGGGACACCAATAGTGGCGACCGGTGTATCACCGGAGGTCATCCCTGGTGCTTCGCGCAGCATTCCGACGCTCCCCGAGGCCGCACAGGTATTGGCTGAAGAGATCGGGAGCAGCGGAACTCCGGAGTCTTTGGCCGCAGCTGAACGGCTCAAGAAGCTCCCCGACACCCCGGTCAGTGCCCAAGAGGCCCTCGAAACGGCAGAGCAGTTCGGGGTAGGCGCCCACTCCGGCAAGCACATGTCGGAAGCCATGAAGACGCTGGAAGCCATGGACACCTGGCACCGTGCCTCTCAGGCCGCTCCAGGACGTCTTCTCATCGGCGACGACGTGGGAGACGGCCGGTACGACCCGAACATCACCGATGAATGGCTGATCGGTGGGGCGGGAGGAGCGGCGATCGCCAACGCGGAGATCATCCTGGAGGCGAACCCGAACGCCCAGGTGACCATGGTAGGCGGTCAAGCTCCCTGGGTTTTGTCAAATGACGCTCAGTACTTGGCCCTGCGACAGAAACATGATCGGGAACACGGCGGAGACGGCAGACTCTCAGTCCACAACGCTCGACTTGAAGCGGTGGAGATGACCCACGCCCCGGACGGTTCTCCCCGCTTCCACGCCGCAGGTCACACCGGTGGAGCCTATGTCGCCTGCCTGGGACGCATCTCACGGGCGCCCAAGGTTCTGGACCCGATGAGCGACTGGTGCCGAGAAAACGGTGGCGAAGTTTCAGGACGACTCGTCACAAATGAAACAGGACAGTACCTCGGCTACGAACTGAATTATAAGACCGAGCAACAAGAGATGAAAACCATGGTCACCGGCGCGGCCTCACGCATGCTACCCACCGACCTCTTTACCAAAAAACAACAGGGGGAGGTCAACGACATGGGAGAAATCGAGGCACCCGAAGAAAGCGGGAATGTTGCCGCTGGGTTCATGGCGACCGCTATTCAAGGCTCCCACCTGAAGCAAAATCGCCAGCAGGCCAACAGCTTGAACCTGCCGACTCCCCCTACCGCACCGCGGAAAATAACGAGGAACAGCCCGAACCCCTCCATCGAGAGGGACTGATACGGAAAGGGCTCGGCAATCTACCCGAGCCCGCCAACGCTAGATCTCTCCGCGCTTCCGCTTAACTCTCCACACCGCATCAGAGGAAGTTGGGCTGAGATAATACTTCCCTTTAGATTCAGTCACCAGATTTTTCGACTCCAAACCATCCAGCGCCTCACGAATAGCGCCGATGTCCGTTGTCAAATCTGGATACCCGCCGATCTCGGAAGGCCAGAAACGGGTCACCATCGGCACGTTCTCATACTCCAGGGCATCCAAAGAGAGCAGGACGTCCTCTTCCACCTTCGTCAAAGGCACCTCAGAATCACTCATACACCCATCCTGCACCAGAACCCCAAAGCATGAACAGGCCGGGTACCAGTGGCAGGACAGGAGATCAAGCAGCCCGCCGGGCCCCGACCACTACCTGGAGGTCGACCTGCGCCGGGACAACGCCCACCGCACCCCGACGGCACCGAGGATCGAGAGGGACTGACCACACAAAAACCCAGAGACCCCGCCCAAGCCACCATCAGTCACCGACCATCTCGCCTCCTCGCAACTCGCGGCGAGACCCTTACACACTTACCCGTCAACTGATAGCCCCCTCGCAAGAATCCACAAGACCTTTTTCATTCAGGACAAAAAGCGCCTCGCGAATCAATTCGACATCCGTTGTCAAGTCCGGATACCCGCCGATCTCTTCGGGATAAAAGAAACCAACCATGGGCTTGTTCTCGTACTCCAGGGCGCCCAGGGAGATCAGAACGTCCTCTTCCACCTTCGCCAAAGACACCTCAGCATCACCCATACACCCAATCCTGCACCAGAACCCCAAAGCATGGACAGCCCGGGCACCAATCCAGAACAGGTGATCCGACACCCCCGCAATGTCCCACCTGCGCCCCGGGACCGCACAGGACATCCGAAGCAACCAGATGACCAGACTCCACAGGAAGCCAGGAATCGAGCTGCGACCCACTCAGATTCATGAATTCAGTCCGCCTTGCATCCCGTGACGAAGGTCGGCATCACCGCACCCGAGGACATATCTTCAGAAAGCAGAAACGTTGCTGTAGGATTCATCGCGACCGCAGTCCAAAGTGCCCGGCTGAAACAAACTAGATACTCCGCCGAAAGAGATTGGCACACCAGGAGATCAGAAACCAGGACCTGAGCCCGCCAACGCTAGATCTCTCCGCGCTTCCGCTTGACCCTCCACACCGCATCAGAGGAGGCGGGGCTGAGGCAATACTGCCCTCCCAATTCGCTGACCAGGTTCTTCTCCAACAAGGTGACCAGCGCCTCCCGAACCGCATCGATATCGGTTGTCAGATCCGGATAGCCAGCGATATTCCCAGGCCCGAAGAAGTTCGCCATCGGCACGTTCTCGTACTCCAAGGCATCCAGGGAGATCAGGACGTCCTCTTCCACCTTCGTCAAAGTCACCTCGGAATCACTCATACACCCATCCTGCACCAGAACCCCAAGGCATGAACAGGCCGGGTACCAGTGGCAGGACAGGAGATCAAGCAGCCCGCCGGGCCCCGACCACTACCTGGAGGTCGACCTGCGCCGGGACAACGCCCACCGCACCCCGACGGCACCGAGGAGAGATCCACAGGCCGACATGGGCAGAACAGCCGCACGGGTGTTTCTCCGGGGCGGCCTCCGATGTTCAGCGACAGGGCGAAGATCGGGTCAGAGCACACCGAGCACCGGGACAATCCGAGGGATGGACCTGCCCTCGTGCCATGGCGACCGGGCTCGCGGGGTGCCGTGCCAGGTAAGGGCAAAGCGCTCGGAACCGCCACCCACCCTTCTCGAAAACGCTCTTAAAGAAGACTTGATACCCGGTATCGACCAAGGGCTGTCCCGCAATAATCAGGAAGTCCTCGCTCGCCGACACACGAGCCGATACGAGGCTCGTTCGCCGAGCCCGGGAAAACCGTTGGACCCTCTGACGGGGGCGCGCCGTAGGGTTCGGGGAGCGAAGACGCGGTCGGCGGAGAGGGAACGGTGGATGGCGGGACTGTACGAGATCTGGCAGCGGGCGGAGGTGTCGCGCAGGCTCGACGTGTTGTCGGGCTTCGTCGCGATGTGCGCGGCGGGGGACAACGACGCGCGACGCCGTCTCGCCCGGCTGGTCGCCGGCGCGGACGCGGCCCTCTCTGCCTCACCCCCGGATCTGGTGACCGCCTCGACTCACCTGGACGAACTCGTCCGGTGGGCTGACACGGAGTGGGCCGATCACCCCTATCGCCCCGGGGAAGCCCGGCCTGACGAGGCCGACCGGCAGACACGTGACTACGCCAAGGATCTTCGGCGCGCCGCACTCCCGGTCAGCGTCCAGAACGAGATGGGACGCATCGAGCTCAGTCTCGAAGTGCGGTTCCTGGCCCTGTGCCGCCGACCGGGGTTGGGCTGCCGGACCCGCCAGGACGTCTTCTATGTCGCCGGGCGTGCCGCGATGGCCCTCGACCTCGGGCATCTGGAAGCGGCGGAGCGGGAGATCCAGCGCATGGGACAGGTGGGTTCCGTGGAACCACGGGAGAGCCGCCGCGGCTGATCCGCGGCTTTCCGAGGTCCACCGGCGTGGAACGACCCCTTCACGTGACCGGTGTGATCACGGCGTCGGAGCCGTCCCGGACGGCCCTGTTCTCCGGGCTGAGCCCACGCACCTTCGGAAAGCCGATGACGGTTCTGCGGCGCCGGGGTGCGGATGTGGTCCGCAGGGGCCGATCGTGAAGCCTTCCCTGGAGGACCGGGCCCTGCTGGTAGCGGCGTACCGGCGCACGAACCTGACGATGCGGCAGCTTGAACCCGCCTACTCCCCCACCGCACCGCGGCAAATGACGGACGGGGACCAGGCCGAACCCCTCCATCGAGAGGGATTGATACGGAAAGGGCTCGGCAATCCACCCCGGGCCTGTCAGCGCTAGATCTCTCCGCGCTTGCGCTTGACCCTCCAGACCATGTCGGAAGAACCAGGAGCGAGGCAATAAAGGCCACCTTGAGACTCGCTCACCAGATTCTTCTCCAACAAGGTGACCAGAGCCTCCCGAACCGCATCGATATCGGTTGTCAGATCCGGATAGCCAGCGATATCCCCAGGTCCGAAGAAGTTCGCCATCGGCACGTTCTCGTACTCCAGGGCGTCCAAAGAGAGCAGGACGTCTTCTTCCACCTTCGTCAAAGGCACCTCGGAATCACTCATACACCCATCCTGCACCAGAACCCCAAAGCATGGACGGTCCGGGTGCCAATGCAGGACAGGGGATCAAGCAGCCCGCCGGACCCCCGACCACTACCGGGGAACGACCTGCACCGGGACAACGCCCACCGCACCCCGACGGCGCCGAGGAGGGATCCAGGGGTGCCATGGGGGAGAACGCCTACGCGCCACCCGGCGGCGCCGAGAGCGCCGTCCGGTTCCGCGGGGCGAGCGAGCCGTCCTCACCCTCCACCAGGAGCGGCTGGGCGGCCCGGACGAGCCCGCCGCCCGCCGAGCGCACGGGAAGGCCGTGGTGGCAGCCGGCGGGACGGCGCCGCGACCGGCTAGGAGCGGCGGGCGAGCAGGATGATGCCGCCGATGAGCAGGACGGCCACCGCGCCGCCGCCCACCAGGAAGGGCACCGCGCTCCCGCGCTCCCCGTCGTCCGCGTCCCCGGCGGAGTCCGACGGGGACGCGGACTCCTCCTCCTTCTCCTCCTCGGTCTCCACCTCCCCGGTGCGGAAGCGCTCCTCCAGGGGGACGCGCCACACCGGGGCGTGCAGGCCCTCGGTCCCGGCCATCAGGTGGGTGCCGTCGAGCGTGAAGGCGATGGACTCGCCCTGGTCGGACTCGGGCAGGTCGAACGCCCCCATCGAGGTGCCCGGCACCCCGTCGGTGGAGTCGTAGACCGTCACCCCCCAGTAGGTGCGGATCGCGTACCGGGTGCCGTCGGGGCCGAAGGCCGCGTCGGTGGCGAACAGCGGCGCCGAGTCGATCCGCTCCAGGGTGTTCACCCCCTCGGGGTCGATCTCCTCCGGCGCGGCGTACAGCCCGCCGGAGAACTCCTTGGACACCACGTACAGCCGACCGTCGCGCGGGTCGATCATCATCGACTCGGCGTCGCGGCCCCCGTCGGGGTAGGCGAACGTCAGGACCTCCGGCTCGATGACGGCGTCGGCCAGCACCTCCGGTTCGGTGAACCGGTACACCCGCACCTCGGTCCATCCCCCACCGAAGTTGTCGCCGATGTCGCCGATGTGGACCGCGGGCTCCCCGTCCGGCCCGGGGGCGACGGTGATCGCCTCCCAGTCGCGCCGCTGCGAGCCCGGGGTGATGGTGGCGACCGTGTCGCCCTCCTCGTTCACCGCGTACACCTCGACGGCGTGCTCGCCGCTGTCGTTGTGCGTCCACCACACGCCCTCGTGCCGCAGCGAGGGGGCCAGGCCGCTGGACTCCGAGATCCGCGCGTCCTGGAAGGTGAAGGCGACCTCCGACCCCGCCGGCCCCTCACCGCCGCGCGGGTAGTCGAACCCGGTGCCCCCGTCGGGGACCTCCGGCTCCGCCAGGGCGGGCGCCGGGAGGAACACGGACAGTGCGGCCAGGGCGCACACGAGCGGTCGTCTCATGACGGACATCCTGCCAGGGGCCGTCGGTTCGGGCGTGCAACCGGGACGGCTTTTGCAGACCGGCGCGAACGGGCACATTCGGCTTACGGAGTGCCGTGAGGAGTATCCATGAGGATCGTCGCCTGTTTGAACGGGGACCGCCGTCCCGGAGCGCACCCCGCCCTTCCCATCTCCGTGGACCAGGTCCTGACCGACGCCCGCGCCGCGGTGGATGCCGGGGCGACCGCCCTCCACCTGCATCCGCGCGACCCGGGCGGCGCGGAGTCGCTGGAGCCGCAGGTGGTCGGCCCCCTCATGGAGCGGATGCGCGCCGAGGGGCCCGACGTCCCGGTGTCGCTGACCACCGCCCTGTCCGCCCAGTCCGACCCGTGGCGGCGCTACGACCTGGTGCAGCGCTGGGCGTCGTCGGCGCTGCCCGACTCGGTGACGGTGAACCTGCACGAGGCCGGGTCGGTGGACCTCATCCACCTGCTGGACGACCGCCGGGTCGCGGTGGAGGCGGGGGTGTGGACGGTGGACGCCGCCCGCATCCTCATCGCCACGCAGGTGCCGGTGACGGCGGTGCTGGTGGAGCCCACCCAGGTCGCGGTGGAGGACGCCCGGCGCAACGCGGAGTCGATCCTGTCGCTGCTGGAACGTGCGGGGGTGGCGGCGCCGCGGCTGCTGCACGGCTCGGACGCGACGGCCTGGCCGATGCTGGAGGACGCCCTGGAGGCCGGGCTGGACGTCCGGATCGGGCTGGAGGACACCATGCGGATGCCGGACGGCTCGGAGGCGGAGGACAACGCGGCGCTGGTCGCGCACGCGGTGCGCCTGGCGTCGGCGACCGCCTGAGGCGGGCGCGGCGGGCACGGCAGGCGTGGCGAGCGGGGCGGGCCGAGGTCCGGGGCCCTGCCACGGCCCGGGCCCCTGCCGCGGCCGCGGGCTGGTCCACCGGGCTAGTCCACCGTGCGGGCGCTGCGTGGCACGGGCTCGCCGTCCTCCTCCAGCCCCCAGCTGACGATGCGGTGCGGGTGGATGCGCAGGTGCGGGCGTTCGCCGTCGACGGCCTCGGCCCGGCCGCGGATCTCGACGCCGCGCGGCCGCCAGGGCGGCAGGACGTCGTCCACGACGACGGAGGCGCGCCCGGTGCGCTGCACGTCGCGGAACTTCTTGGTGGCGGCGAAGTCGTGGCCGCCGATCTCCACGACGGTGTCGTCGTCGGCGAGGGACCAGCCGACGGGTGTCACGTGGATGTAGCCGTCGGGGCCGACGGTGGCGACGCGGGCGAGCCTGCGTTCGCCGGTGGCGGTCAGGTAGGCGAGTTCGGGACCGGTGAAAACTCCCATGGGCGGCCTCCCGGAAAGGGTGAGGGATGCGGTCACCGGCTCCCCTACCCCGGCGGGCCCGTGATCAGCCCGGCCGATTGTGGCCGCGGCGGCGGCCATGCCCGGGGCCGCGCCCGGGCCCGCTCAGTCCAGCAGGGCGCCGAGCAGCACGATCAGCATGATGACGCCCAGCACCACGGGCAGCAGCCACCGCTGTTTGTGGTTGTTGGTGAGCATGCTCATGCCGTGCTCCGCTCTGGCGATCGTCCGGGGTCGGTTTTCCAGCCTAACGCCCAGGTCCGGGCGGTTCGGTAGCGGTCCTGCCGTCCGGGGCGGCTCTCGACGAGGTGCACGTCACGGGCGGGCCAGGGGGCGCGGGGGCCGCCGCCCAGCTCGGCGAGCAGGTCGGCGAGGTCGCGGGGCGGGCGGCTGCGGGCCACGGTGAGGTGCGGCACGTAGACGCGGTCCTCGCCGGGCGGCCCGCCGGTGGCGGCCGCGGCGGCCGCGGCGCGCACGTCGGCGGCCAGGGCCGCCAGGGCGCCGGTGTCGCCGCCCACCCCCGCCCACAGGACGGCGGCGCGGTCGCGGTGGGGGTAGGGGAAGACGCCCCAGCCGTCGACGGTGAGGTCGAAGGGGTCGTGCCCGCCGACCGCCGCGCCCAGCGCGTCGGTGAGGCCCGGCAGCAGGTCGTCGGGGACCTCGCCGAGGAAGGCGAGGGTGAGGTGCCAGTCCCGCGGCCGGGTCCAGCGCAGGTCGGGGGTGTGCCGCAGCCCGGGTTCCCGGGCGCCGAGGACGGCGTCGACGACCTCGGGGGGCGGTGTCAGCGCGACGAACAGTCTCATGCGGGCATCCTCGCATCCGTCCCCGGCCCGCACGGGCCGGGGACGGCCGGCGGGGTCAGCCGGGCCGGGGGGCGGCGAGGTCGTCGCGGCGTTCGGGTGCGGTGGGCGTCTCGGCCGCGCCGTCCTCGACCGCGGTCCCGACGGCGAGCGCGAGCTCGTCGGAGTCCGTGCGCTCATCGGCGTCCGCGGGCTCATCGGCGTCCGGCCCGGTCTCCGGCTCCGCCGCGGCCAGCGGCTCCCCGCCGCGGCGGCGCGGCAGCAGGTCGCGCACCCGCACGCCCTTGACCCGGAAGAGCGGCACCGCCAGCGCCGTGACCACGAGCATCGTGAACGTGCCGCCGATGACCATGCTGGTCTGCGGCCCGAAGGTGTCGGCGAGGAAGCCCACCACCGGCGCGCCGATCGGGGCCACGCCCATGAACACCAGCAGGAACATGCTCATGACCCGCCCCCGCATGCTCGGGTCCACGGTGAGCTGGAAGGTGGCGTTGAGCGTCGTCACGTACGTCATGAAGGCGATGCCCATGGGCACCAGCACCACCACGAACGCCAGGTAGGTCGGCATCAGCCCGGCGGCGACCTGGCCGATGCCGAACACCATCGCCCCCACGAGGACGAGCCGCAGCCGCGGCCGCTCGCGGCGCGCCGCCAGCAGCGCGCCGATGAGGGCGCCGACCGCCAGGCTCGCGGCGGCCACGCCGAACGCGGCGGCCCCGGTCTCGAACACGTTGTTGACCATCAGGGCGATCTGGGTCTGCCCGTTGGCCCCGAACAGCTGGGTGAGCGCGGCGAGCAGGAGCAGCAGCACGAGGTCGCGGCGTCCGCTCACGTAGGCCAGGCCCTCACGGATCTGCCCCTTGCCCCGCGGCACCGGCTCGGTGGGGTTGAGCTCGGCGGTGCGGATGAGCAGCAGCGCCAGGATGGTGAACCCGAACGAGGCGCCGTTGATGAGGAAGACGGGTCCGCTGCCGATCCAGGCGATGAGCAGTCCGGCGACGGCCGGCCCGGTGACCCGGCCGAGCTGGAAGCTGGCGCTGTTGAGGGCGATCGCGTTGGTCATCAGCTCCCGGTCGACCATCTCGGGCACGAAGGCCTGCCGCGCGGGGTTGTCGAGCACGGTGATCAGCCCGAGCCCGAACGCGAACAGGTACACGTGCCAGACCTGGGCGGCCCCCAGGGTGGCCAGCACGCCCAGGGCGACGGCGAGCAGGCCCATGGTGCTCTGGGTGAACACCAGCAGGCGCCGCTTGTTCAGCCGGTCCACCAGGGCCCCGCCCCACAGCCCGAAGAGCAGCATGGGCAGGAACTGGAGCGCGGTGGTCATCCCGAGCGCGATGCCGCTGCCGCCGCTGAGCTGGAGGACCAGCCAGTCCTGGGCGATGCGCTGCATCCAGGTGCCGGGGTTGGAGAGCAGTTGTCCGAGCGCGTACAGGCGGTAGTTGCGCACGGACAGTGAGCGGAACATGGCGATACGCCGCATCAGTCCCTCCCCGGTGTGGTGGGAGGGACTGATGCGGCGGCCGGGGCGTTCCGGGCAGGAAAAGGTAAACGGCGTTGACTCATCATTCGGGTCAACGCCGTTCACGGTGGCGGGAATTCCCGCCGTGCGGGGTGGTGTGCCTTGTTATCCGATCAGCAGGTAGATCGGGTGCTCGGCGAAGTGGATCAGGAAGACGAGCGAGATGACCCACATCAGCGGGTGGACCTGGCGGCCCTTGCCCTCGACCAGGCGGACGAAGGTGAAGACGATGAACGCCATCCCGATGCCGTTGGCGATCGAGTAGGTGAACGGCATGATCACGATCGCGAAGAACGACGCCAGGCCGACGGCCGGGTCCATGAAGTCGATCTTGACGATCGGCAGCATCATCATGAAGCCGACGATGATCAGGACCGGGGTGGCGGCCTCGAACGGCACGATGGTGACCAGCGGCGCGAAGAAGGTCGCGACGACCATCATCAGGCCGGTGACGATCGGGGCGATACCGGTGCGGGCGCCTTCCGCGACACCCGCCGCGGACTCGGCGTACACGGTGGCGATCGAGGACGAGGTCAGGCCACCGAAGATGGTGCCGAAGGAGTCGACGGCCAGGACCTCGCGGGTCTTGGGCAGGTTGCCGTTCTCGTCGGTCAGGCCGGCCTGGTGGGCGACACCCACCATGGTGCCCATGGTGTCGAAGAAGTCGGCCAGCATCAGCGTGAACAGCAGCATGACGACGGTCGCGATGCCCACGCCGGCCCAGCGGTCGGTGAAGCCGCCCTCGGCGAACAGGCCGATGAGGGAGAAGTCCGGCAGCGCGACGATGTCGCCGATGGAGGTCGGCAGGTCCGGGGTGTAGATCGGCAGCTGCCAGCCCAGGCCCTCCTCGCCGCGGTCGCCCCACAGGGTCTGGACGACGATCGCCAGGACGGTGGAGACGACGATGCCCAGCAGCATCGCACCGCGGACCTTGCGGACGTACAGGGCGATGGTGACCAGCAGGCCGATCACGAAGATCAGGATCGGCAGCGTGTTGAGGCCGTTGTCGCCCAGGCTGACGATGGTGCCGCCGTCGCCGCCGACGAACCCGGCGTTGACGAAGCCGATCATCGTGAGGAACAGGCCCACGCCGACGCCGATGGCGATCTTGAGGCCGCCGGGGATCGCGGCGAAGACCGCGGTGCGGAACCCGGTCAGCACCAGGATCGTGAGGATGATGCCTTCCACGATGAGCAGCAGGAAGACGTCGGCCCAGGTCATCATCGGGGCGATGGTGAAGGCCACGACCGCGTTGAGGCCCATGCCCGCGGCGAGCGCGAACGGGTAGCGGCTGACGAAGCCCATGAGGATGCTGCTGATGGCCGAGACCAGAGCGGTCACCGCGACCAGCTGGGGGACGTCGAGGGACTGGCCGTTGACGTCCTGCGCGCTGCTGAGGATCAGCGGGTTGAGGACGATGATGTAGGCCATGGCGAAGAAGGTCGCCAGACCGCCGCGGACCTCGGTGCCGAAGGTGGAGCCGCGCTCGGAGATGTGGAAGAAGCGGTCAAGGGGCCCGGAGGGCCCCTTGGTGACGGGGGATGTGGTTGGTGCGTTCACGATGTCAGCCTGACCTGGACGTGTTACCGGACAACAAGGATTCTGGGCCAGGTTAGTTGCATTTTCATACAACAGCTGACACGTGTTTCACACGGGTTTCGTAGAAAACACCATCCGTTCGGATGATCCGCTGACCGGATGTGACGAAGATTTCCCTGTTCAGCGCGCTTGCCACCCCCACTGCATGGAGTGGTCGAAGGTGTACGGCTAGCCTGGAGACGTGCGCAAACCTCGTCAGCCGGATCCCGAAGTTCACGAGAGCGACTACCGCGTCCCCGCCGCGCTCGGCACCGCCGCCTGGGCGATCGCACTGGTCGTCCTGCTGTCCATGGGCGACGCGCTCCCGGCGACCGAGCGCTGGTGGATCGGCGTGTGCGCGACCGGCACGGGCCTGGGGGTCTTCGGCTTCCTCTACATCCCCCGCCTGCTGCGCAAGCGGTCCGAGGCCGCCGAACGCGGCGCCGCGCCCGAGGTCACCGGGCACGACGGCCCCACCGCCTGACCCGCCGCCGCACCCGTCCGCGGGCCCGGAACCGCCCCGGAACCGCCCCGAACGCGGCCCCGAACGCCCTGGTGGGTCCCGTGGCCGATAATGAACGGGTGCCTGAGACAGCCTTCCCGCGCGGACTCGCCGAACGACTGCGCGCCACCCTCATCGACGCCGACTACACGGTGTCCGGCGTTCGCGACCGGTTGGGCGACGCCGCGGCCCGCGCGCTGGCCCGCGAGGAGCTCGTCCCCGCGCTGCGCGCCACCGGCGGCGAGGAGCGCCTGGGGCTGCTGCTGCGCCTGTGGTGGCTGCGCAGCCCCATCCCCGCCCGCGCGGCCCGCGCCATCCTCCCCGTGGACGAACTCGCCGCGGCGGGCCTGGTCACCGTGGACGAACGCGCCGACGGCCCCGTCGTGCGCTCCCTGGTCCACCTGGGCCCCTGGGAGCTGGAGGAGGGCCGCCCCGGCTTCGTCGTCTCCGACCCCAAGGTGCGCCCGGGCGGCGGCGAGGTGCCCGGGCCCGACCACGTGGTGGGGGCGGGCGGCGCCTCGGCCACCCTGTCCCGGCTGATCGTGGACGGCCCGGTCGAACGCGCCCTGGACGTGGGCACCGGCTGCGGGGTGCAGGCCCTGCACCTGGCCTCCCGCGCCCGGGAGATCACCGCCACCGACCTCAACCCGCGCGCCCTGCGGATGGCCGCGATCAGCCTGGCCCTGTCGGGGGTGCACGACGTCCGCCTGCGCCAGGGTTCGCTGTACGAGCCGGTCGCGGGCGAGCGGTTCGACCTGATCGTGTCCAACCCGCCGTTCGTCATCACCCCCGACGCCTCCCGCTACACCTACCGGGAGTCCGACCTGCCGGGCGACACGGTCTGCGCGGAGCTGGTGCGCCGGGCGCCCGCCCACCTCACCGAGGGCGGCTGGTGCCAGATCCTGGCCAACTGGGTGCACTCCGACGGCGACGACTGGCAGGACCGGGTCGGCGGCTGGGTGACCGGGGCCGGCTGCTCGGGCTGGGTGGTCCAGCGCGACGTGCAGGACCCCGCCGAGTACGTGGAGCTGTGGCTGCGCGACTCCTGCGAGCAGGGCACCCCCGAGTACACCCGCCGCTACGACGCCTGGCTGGACTACTTCGAGCGCGAGGGCATCAAGGGCATCGGGTTCGGGTGGATCAGCCTGCGCAACGACGTCGCCCAGGACGCGACCGTGCGCGTGGAGGAGCTGCGCCACGACATCGAGCAGCCGGTGGGCCCCTACCTGCCGTCCGTGGTGGACGGGGCGATGACGGCGCACCGGCTGACCGACGCCGCGCTGCTGTCGGCGCACGTGGCGCTGGCCCCCGGTGTGGTCGAGGAGCGCATCGGCGTCCCCGGCGCCCCGGACCCGGAGCGGATCGTGCTGCGCCAGCGCGGCGGGCTCCACCGGGTGGCCCGGGTGGGCACCGTGGAGGCCGCGCTGGCCGGGGTGTGCGACGGGACGATGCCGGTGGGCCCGCTGCTGGACGCCATCGCCCAGCTGATCAACGAGGACCCCGCGCAGGTGCGCGAGCGGGTGCCCGAGGCCCTGCGGACGCTCATCTCGGAGGGCTTCTTCACCGTCACCCGCTGACCCCGGCGGCGGCCGAGGCCGCCGCCGGTCACCCCTGGTCGGAGCCTTCTCCGGCGCCCTCCCCGGGCCCCTCCTCGGGGGCCTGGGTGTAGAACGCGATGGTCCGCTCCGCGGAGGCGCGCACCGCCTCCGGGTCGGCCCCGGCGGCCAGGTGGGCGGCCTCCCAGGCGCGGGCGCCGCGCTCCATGAACTCGATCGCCTCGGGCGAGGTTCCCCACTCACCGAGCTCGGCGGGGATGTCGGACCCGGTCTCCAGGTGCAGGCTCAGGCCCAGGACGGACAGGTCCCAGCCCACGCCCACCGCGCCCGGCCCGAACCGCTCCCAGAACTCGCTCAGCGGGGCCACGTGCGCGAGTTCGAACCGGGTGCGCTCCCGGCCGCCCTCGGCGGGCAGCGGGGTCAGGGTCACGTGGACGTCGCTGCGCGCGCCGCTGAACTCCCAGCTGACGTGGAAGCTCTTGGGCGGGTCGCAGGCCAGCACGGTGCCGCCCGCGTTGCCCTCCACCTGGTAGGTGCCGCCGAGTTCGAGGTCCCCGCTGACGGGGGCGAACCAGCGCGGGAGGCGTTCGGGGTTGGTGCAGGCGTCCCAGAGGTTGTCGATGCCGGTGCCGTAGTCGCGAGTGATGGTGACGGTGCTCTCGTCCCCCGCCTCGGTGATGGTGACCGTGCGTCCGGCCTCGTCGATCCGCTGGCGCACATCCATGGTCCACTCCCCTGCTCGGGTCGGTTCCCGGTCCGGCGTCGTCCGGAACGGGTCACCGCGAACGCCGTCCGCCCTCCCCGTCCTGCGTGGAGGCGCGGCGCTCGCGGTCGCCTCGGGCGAGTTCGGTCTCCAGCGCCATCAGGTGCGGCTCCCAGCGGGCGGCGAAGCGCCGCAGCCAGGCGTCGGCGTCGCGCAGGGGTGCGGCGTCCACGGCGTACAGCCGCCGGTTGCCGTCCCTGCGCACGGTGGCGAAGCCGTTCTCCCGCAGCACCCGCAGGTGCTGGGAAACGGCCGGTTGCGAGATGCCGAACTCTTCCCGAACGACCTCCGTCAGCTCGCCGGAGGCGCGCTCACCGTCGTTGAGCAGCTCCAGCAGACGCCGACGTACGGGGTCGCCCAGGACGTCGAAGGCGTGCATGGGACCACCATATAAGCATCAGGCTATATAAGCCAAGGCTGATTTATACGTGTCGTGCGATCCTCCGCGGTCAGCCGGTGAAGACGATCACGCCCGTGCCCACCGTCTTGCCGCTCTCCACCAGCTGGAACCCCGGGGTGTCCGGGTGGGCGGCGACCGCGTCGTCGCACTCCAGGCCGATGCGGTGCGTCTCCCCCGGCGGGAACTCGCGCAGGTCCACCGGCAGCTGCGCGTAGCACGTCGTGGACTGCTCCTCGTACTCGAACTCCACCGTGGGGCGGTAGCCCGAGAAGAACGAGGTGCTCCGGCCGCCGTCGCCGGATTCGGCCATGGTGAGCTCCACGGTGATCTGCCGGCCGGCTTCGAAGGTCTGCTCGCTGCCCGCGGGCGGGGCGCCTTCCTCGACGCCGCCGTTGCCGGAGGAGGAACCCGGTTCGTCGGAGGAGCAGCCCGCCACCGCGACGAGGGCGGCGGCCGCGATCAGGGCGAAGGGGATCTTACGCATGGAGGGGTCCTGTCGGTTCGGATATCGGCGGGGTGGTCACGCCAGGGAGGACGCACCGGATTGTGCCCCGGTTCCTTCCAGGCCTCGATGAGAAGTACAGCGGGTACGGCGCCCGGGGGCAAACCGGGGGTCCCCCTCATGCGCTAGCGTGCTCGGCATGGCCCGAATCTCCGAACTCGTCCTCTACCCGGTCAAAGGGTGCGCGGGAGTCTCCCTGGACACCGCCGAACTCACCGAGGCCGGAATCCGCCACGACCGCTCCTTCATGGTGGTGGACGCCGCCGGCGACTTCCGCAGCCAGCGCAAGGACCCGCGCATGGCCCGCATCCGCCCCGGGGTGGACGGGGACGTGCTGCAGCTGGCCGCCGACGGGATCGAACCCCTGGCCCTGGACATCGCCCCCGACGGCCCCCGGCTCGACGTCACCCTGCACAAGCAGCCGTTCGTCGGCGTCGACCAGGGCGCGGCCGCCGCGGCCTGGCTGACCGAGGTGCTCGGCACGCCCAGCCGCCTGGTGCGGGTGCCCGCGGACCACAAGCGGGAGGTCGGCGGGCTCACCCCGGGCACCAGCGGCTTCGCCGACAGCACCGCCGTGCTCATGGCCTCGGAGTCCTCCCTGGACCTGCTCAACGGGCGCATCCTGGAACGCGGCGCCGAGCCCGTGCCGATGCGCCGGTTCCGCCCCAACATCGTGGTGTCGGGCTGGGCCGAGCCGCACACCGAGGACCTGGTCCGCTCCGTGCGCCTGGGCACCGCCGAGCTGGGCTACGCCAAGGTGTGCATCCGCTGCGCGGTCACCACCGTGGACCAGGAGACCGGGGACAAGCGCGGCCCGGAGCCGCTGCGCACCCTGGCCGGGTACCGGCGGGCCGACGAGGGCGGCGTCTCCTTCGGCGCCAAGTTCGCGGTCACCCGGCCGGGCGTGCTGGCCGTCGGCGACGGGCTGGAGGTCACCGCCTGGGGCGAGGCCGAACAGGGCCTGGGCGCCCGCCTGTCCGCCGTGCTCTAGCCGACGAGCACCTGCCCCCGGCCCCTACTGCTCCAGGTCGGCCTCGGCCAGCAGCAGCGGGGCCGCCTCCGGTTCGCGCAGCGCCGCCGCCAGCAGGTGGCGGCGCCCCCACTGCTCGGCGCGCCAGCACAGGGCGCGGGCCAGGCCGTCGCTGCTGGAGGCGTGCACGACGCCGTCGCCCGCGTACCACTCCACCTCGACCCCGTCCACGACGAGCTCCGCGTGGTGCAGGTAGGTGCGGTCCGGCTGCTCCCCCTCCGGGTCCAGGAACAGGTCGGCGACCGCCGGCACCTGGCGCAGCGTGCCCCCGGCCGACACCTCCCCGTCCACCGACTCGCTCGCCAGCTCCAGGTCCAGCACGTCGGCCAGTTCCTCGGGGGCGGCGGTCAGGATCAGCGGCCGCTCCGCGAGCAGCGGCAGCAGGTCCGGGGAGTCCACCACCACGGCGTCCTCGGCGTCGGCCACCACGATCGCCCCGCCGAGCACGGCGCGCACCCGCGTGGGCGGGGTGACCAGGTCGGTGTCGACCCCGGCCAGCGCCGTCCAGATCCGCAGCAGCGCCGACCGGTCCACGTGCCGCTCCGGGTCGGCCAGCCGGGCCAGCAGGTCGTCGGGGCCCTCGGGGTCGGCCAGCAGCTCGGCCAGGGTGGTGCGCACGCCCAGCGCGCGGGCGAACTCCGGGTCGACGTCCGCGGGCGCCTCGTCGTACAGCCCGGTCAGCGCGGGCTCGGCCTCGGCGGCGCGCAGCTCGGCCGGGGCGGCGCCGCCCACCAGCGCCCGGGTGCGCAGCCACCAGGCGGTGTAGGACGGCACGTCCGCCACCCGGCCGTCGGGCAGCAGCACCCGGGCCGGGTCGGTCACGGCCGCGCGCAGCGCGCCCCGGGACAGCATCTCCAGGGCCTGCGGCCAGCGGTCGTCGGCCACGTAGTCGAGGTCGGCCACACAGACCAGCTCGGGCACCACCGGCGGCAGCTCGGGGTCGCCCACCCGCTCCAGGACCTCGTCGGCCCACTCGTCCAGCGCGTCGGGCGCCTCCTCGAACACGTCGAGGACGTCCTCGCCCAGGGCGGCCTCCTCGGCGCGCACCACGGTGAACTCCCACAGGGCGCCGACCGCGCGCAGCACGTCGGTGCCGTACCGGTCCACCAGGTCGGCGTGCACGGTGCCGAAGGGCGCGTCGTCGGCCAGTACCTCGCCCAGCGGGGCGCCGGGGACGAGCAGTTCGGCGGCCACCGAGTAACCGTCCTCGTCGTCGCGCAGCGCCAGCTCGGCCAGCCACGGCGCGTCGGCCACGGTGGTCCCGCAGGCGGCGACCAGGCCCAGCACCGCCTCGGCCAGGGGTTCGGGGTCGTCGGCGTCCAGGGAGCCGCGCACCGCCGCCTCGGTGTGCGCGTCGGCCAGCACCGCGGCCGGGCCCGCCTCCACCGCGCCCAGGCGCAGCAGCAGCGGGTGGACGGCCTGCGGGTGCACCAGGCGCACCCCCAGGGCGGCCAGCGCCTCGGCGTCGATGCGGGCCGTGTCCCCCTCCTCGGGGACCAGCAGGGACCGGGGGCCGCGCACCAGGCGCCCGTCTGCCAGCGGCACGGGCAGCGCGCCCAGTTCGTCGGTGTCCACCCCGGCGGCCAGCGCCGCGTACAGCCCCGCCCACCAGGACGGCGGCCGGTCGGTGTCGGCGAGCAGGTCGGCGATGTCGGCGGCGCCCAGGCGGTGGACGCGCAGCGCCGCCAGCGCGGGGTGGCGGGGGTTGAGGCGGCCGGGCAGCAGCCCGGGGATCAGCTCGGCCAGGACCGCGGACAGCTCCGGGCCCCCGGTGTCCAGCAGCACCGCGTCACCCGGGGCGACGGGCGCCCCGGCCTCGGTGGTCAGGAACGCGGTGGTGCGCAGCGGCTCGGCGGCCCGGGCGCGGAACCCGGCGTCGACGTGCCCGCCGCCCACCCGGGTGCCGGGCACCAGGTCCAGGGCGGCCGCGGCGTCGAACCGGCGCAGCAGCGCGCTGTAGGCCTCGGCGGCCTCGGTGAGCAGCAGGTCGGTGGCCGGGCCCGGCTGCACCGTGCGGCGGTCGCTGCCCAGCGGGAAGGTGCCGATGAGGACGGCGGGCAGGTCCAGCCCGGTGTCGGTGGGGGTGGGCGCGTGCACCACCGGCTCCACGTCCGGCGGCAGCGGGGCCGCGCCGCCGTCGTCGTCCACGGGCACCGCCCAGGTGAGCGACCACGCGGTGCGGCCGCGCTCCTCGGTGGGCCGGTCGGCGAGCAGGGCCGGGTCGAACTCGCCGGTGCGGGTGAGGGTGCGCCAGCGGGTGGTGCGGGTGCCGTCGGCGTCGCGCAGGGTGGTGACCGGCTCGCCGCCGTTGGCCTGGCGGGTGGCGACGCGCTCGGCGCCGTCCACCAGGACGCGGATCTCGGCCAGCCCGGGCAGGGCCAGCAGCAGGGCCTCGCCGGTCCCGGACAGCAGGTCGCGCACCCGGTTCCGGGCCGTCTCGTCGCGCAGGGTCGCCGCTACGACGGTGTCGTAGCCCTCCACCCCGGCGCCCTCGACCGCGAACGGCAGGCGGAGCATGGGGACGTGCCCGGAGCGGCGTTCGATCTCGGCGGCCAGCCCGGTCGGGTCGGACTCGGCCAGCAGGTCGGCGACGGCGGCGCGGGCCAGGTCGGCGCTGAAGCGCACGGCCGCCCCGGCGGAGCTCACGGTGACGTCGTCGCTGAGCGCGGCCACGGCGGAGAAGCCCACCCCGAACCGGCCGACGGAGTCGTCCCCGCCGCGTTTGGTGGAGGCCCGCAGGGTCGCCAGCGACTCCACGCCCTCCGCGGTGAGCGGGGCGCCGGTGTTGGCGGCGACGAGGCGGTCGCCCTCCAGCGACAGCAGCAGCCGCCCGGGGACGCCCGCGCGGCGGGCGGCGTCGGCGGCGTTCTGGGCCAGCTCGACCACGACCCGGTCGCGGTACCCGCCGAGGGCGAAGTCCTCCTCGGCGTTGGCGTCCTCGCGGAACCGGGCGGGGGCGTCCGTCCACGCGGCGAGTACACGTCGTCGCAGTTCGGCGGTGTCGTAGGGGTCAACCCCGGTGGCGAGCGGCTCGGCCATTGACGGTCCCTCCTGGCGGCCGGCACGGCCCGGCACGATGCACATCAGACCCTAGGGCATACGCCGCGGATACTCACCCTGCTACGCGACGCCCTGGCACATCCCTCGCTGCGTTCTCATCAGTCGACAGGAAAACCCACCCTGACTCCTTCTTCGGCCTTGCGATGAATGCACCAGGACTCCCACCCGTCGCCCTCCACCACCCTCAACGGACGCCTACGGCGCAGCCCTCCTGCTCGCGACGGGCGGCATCCACGGCGCACGCCCTGGCCCACCCACGTGAAGCGAGTGTCGGGACGTGCCCGGGCCGGACCGCCGGGGGCCGGACCGTCAGGAGTCGGAGGTGACCAGTTCCAGTTCCGCGGTGTCGTCGAAGACGATGTGGTCGTAGCCCATCTCGTCGACGACGGGGGCGACCGGCTCGTTGCGCGACTGCGGCATGCGGACCTCGGAGTGGGCGCCGCAGCCGTGGTCCAGGGAGACGACGCGGCCGTCGTCGGGCGCGTACCCGTTGGTGCACACCCCGAACATCTGGCGCAGCTCCCCGGCGAGCGGGGTCATGAAGCCGCAGGTGATGCAGCGGGCGGGCGCCGCCTCGGCGATCGGCGTGCGCGGTCCGGCCTCGCCGTTGTACCAGCGTTCGGCGGCCTGCTCACGGCCGGTTTCGGACAGCACCTGCTTGCGGCCCAGGCCCAGCTCCCAGACCATCTGCCGGTCCACGCCGTCCTCGTCCAGCTCGCTGTCGGCGACCTGGGCGTATCCGGGCACGAGGCGCTCGTCGTCCTCGTCGGTGGGCAGCAGGTCGCCGGGGCCGAGGTCGCCGGGGAGCAGCCGCTCCTTCCACGGCACCCACTCGGGTGCGACGAGGGCGCCCTCTCCGGGCAGCAGCACGACCTCGTTGACCGTGACGTCCTTGGCGCGCGAGGCGCGGACCACGGTGACGGCGTAGTTCCACCCGGGGTACGCCGGGTCGAGGCAGGTGAAGTAGTGGGTGATCAGACGGGTGTCCTCGACCTGGGGAGCGAGGTGCTCACCCACCCATTCGGGTCGCCCGACCTCGGCGGCCACCGAGCGGGCCAGGTCCACCGCCTCGATACACGCCTTGTCGGGAACAGGAGAACGTCGAGAAGGGCTCACGTTCCCCATTCTCACTGATGCACGGCACCGATTTGACCACAACGCGGGTCAAGGTTCGTCCGATACACCCTCTTGGTCGGCTCTTGGGGACGCGGAACGGCCCCGGTCGGCGGACCGGGGCCGTTCGGAAGAGGGTTCAGGCCTCCAGGTCGTCGGCCACGACCCGCAGGACGGCCGCGACCCGGGAGGCCTCGCGGCGCTCGGGGTGGCGGCCGCGGCGGTACCCGTTGGAGAGGCCTTCGAGCAGTTTGATGAGGTCCTCGGTGATGACCACCATCTCGTCGGGCTTCTTGCGCCGGGCCTTGACCACCGAGTGCTGGGTGTCGAGCAGTTTGACCTGGAGCGCCTGGGCGCCCTTGCGTCCCTCGGCCACCCCGAACTCGACCCGCTGGCCGGGGCGCAGCGCTTCGGTGCCGGGGGGCAGTGCGGTGGAGTGGACGAAGACCTCTCCGCCGTCGTCGCGTGTGAGAAAACCGAAACCCTTGCCGCCGTCGTACCACTTGACCTTGCCGGTGGGCACGTAGGACCTCATGCTTTCACTCGTTGCCGTGTGACCTGCATGCCAGGCTAGTCGCCGGGACCGACGGAACGCGAGGGAAAAAACCGCGCCCCGCGCACACGGAACGAGGCCCGGATGCGGCTCATCCGGGCCTCGTGTGTACCGGCGACCCCTCCCCGCGGTGCGGAGTACGGGACGGGACTCGGCGGAGATGCCGGGTCGCCGGGACGCGGTGCGGTGCCCGGGCTGGAGGCCGGGCCACCTGTTCCACCGACGGGTCGTCGCCGAAGCGAAAGCGGCGGTGTACGACTTGAGTACCCGAAATCACGTTCCCGAACGCGCGGTAACGGGCCGACCGGAAAAGGTTATTCCCCTGCTTTTGCCTACCGATGACCGGCGGGGTCTCAGGGGGCCTGCTCGGCCGCCCGCGCCGACCGGGCGGCCCGCGGGTAGAGGTAGGCGACCGACACCAGGGAGCCCAGGCCCAGCCCGATCACCCCGTGGTCGGCCAGGGACCGCTGGATGTACTGGTCCACGAAGTCGGCGTCGCCGGTCCACAGCGCCATCCCGACCACACAGGCCAGCAGCGGCACCAGCACCGCGATCCACTTGTCCCGCACGCCCCACACCCGGCTGAGCACGACGAACGCGATCCCGAGCACCCACAGGAAGGACAGCCCCCACACCCAGGGCACGGTGGCCAGCAGCAGGGCCAGGGCGATCACCTCGCCGGGGTGGTGGCGCAGGCACAGCAGCAGCCCGCGCACCGGGCCGACCTCGCGGCGGACCCGGCCCTCCAGCCTCATCTCGGTGCGGCCCGGTCCTTCGAGCAGGCCCATGAGCCCGCTGCTGGGTCCGCCCCGCCAGGGCGGTGGCGGCCGGTCGGCGTGCCGGGGCTTGGGCGGGATGAGCTCCTCGTCCTCGATGTCGAGGTCGCGGCCGGTGATCTCCCGCTCGACCAGGTCGCGGGGGGATCCGAAGCTCAGCAGGATGCCGCGGACGGTGTCCACTCCGTCGTCGGGGGCGGCGGTGCGGCGCGCGTCGATCCGGGCGCGCACTGAGGCGAGGTAGGCGGTCCGTTCCTTGGCGGTCAACCGACCGTGCAGGACCAAGCCGACCTCGGACAGATAGTCGAGTACCAATTGTTCCGAGCGCTGGGTCATGTCCCCATAGTGACGGAGGATGACCTGCCTTTTAAGCCCCCTTTCCTATTTCGGTCGACTAATTCACCCCGTATACGGCCTGTCACCCGTGTGTGAAAGGTGGCGCGGGAGCACAGAGGGGCGCGGAACGGCGCCCGTGGCCGGGGCCGCCCCCGGTTGTGCCGGTCATCACCCCCGCCGCACGTCACAGAACGGACGCCCACGAGGTCTGTGCGAGTGAGGGGGTTGAGGAACCACCCGACCCGGAGGCCCCGACCCGGAGGCACTGCATGGACATCTCGGAACGGCGGACCGTCACGTCCGTCCTCGTCATCGGCACCGGCGGCGCGGGCCTGCGCGCCGCCATCGAACTCGCGGAGCGCGGCGTCGACGTCCTGGCCGTGGGCAAGCGCCCCCGGTACGACACCCACACCGCGCTGGCCGCCGGGGGCGTCAACGCCGCCCTGGGCACCATGGACCCGCAGGACACCTGGCGCCAGCACGCCGCCGACACCCTCCAGGAGGGCTACCTGCTCGGCGACCCGCGCACGGTCCGCACCGTCACCGAGGGCGCCGCCCGCGGGATCGAGGACCTGGAGCGGTACGGGATGCGGTTCGCCCGCGAGGCGGACGGCCGCATCTCGCAGCGGTTCTTCGGGGCGCACACCCACCGGCGCACCGCGTTCGCCGGGGACTACACGGGGCTGGAGATCCAGCGGACCCTGGTCGACCGGGCGGCGCGGCTGGACGTGCCCGTCCTGGACGACGTGTACATCACCCGGCTGCTGGTGGAGGACGGCGCGGTGTTCGGCGCCTACGGGTTCGGGTTGCAGGACGGGACCCGGCACGTGATCCTCGCCGACGCCGTCGTCCTGGCGGCCGGCGGGCACACCCGCATCTGGCGGCGCACCTCCTCCCGCCGCGACGAGAACACCGGTGACTCCTTCCGCCTGGCCGTGGAGGCGGGCGGCCGCGTCCGCGACCCCGAGCTCGTCCAGTTCCACCCCTCCGGCCTGCTGTGGCCCGAGAACGCGGCCGGGACCCTGGTGTCGGAGGCCGCCCGCGGCGAGGGCGGCGTCCTGCGCAACGGCCTGGGCGAGCGGTTCATGGCCCGCTACGACCCCGAGCGCATGGAGCTGTCCACCCGCGACCGGGTGGCGCTGGCCGCCTACACCGAGATCAGGGAGGGGCGCGGCACCGAGAACGGCGGGGTGTGGCTCGACGTCTCGCACCTGCCCCAGGAGACGATCCTGGAGCGGCTGCCGCGGGTGCACCGCACCCTGCTCGAACACCAGATGCTCGACATCACCGAGTCTCCGATGGAGATCGCCCCGACCGCCCACTACTCCATGGGCGGGGTGTGGGTGCGGCCCGAGGACCACTCCACCGACGTCGCGGGCCTGTACGCGATCGGGGAGGCGGCCAGCGGCCTGCACGGGGCCAACCGGCTGGGCGGCAACTCCCTCATCGAGCTCCTCGTCTACGGCCGCCTCACCGGTCGGGCCGCGGCGGAGTACTCGCTGGGGCTGGCCGCGCACCGGCGCTCGGCCGAGGCGGTCGGGCGGGCCCGCGCCGAGGTCGACGGCCTGCTGGCCGCCGAGGGGCGCGAGAACACCCGCTCCCTCCAGCGCGCCGTCCGCACCCTGATGACCGAACACGCCGGGGTGGTCCGCGACGAGGCGGGCCTGCGGGCCGGGCTCACCGCCCTGGACGCCGTGGAGGAGCGCATCGGCGGGCTGGGCGTGCATCCCGACCTGGCCGGGTTCCAGGACCTGGCGCACGCCTTCGACCTGAGGTCCATGGCGCTGTCCGGGCGCGCCACGCTGGAGGCCGCGTTGGAGCGCCGGGAGACCCGGGGCTGCCACAATCGTTCCGACTTCCCCGACACGGACCCGTCGCTGCGGGTCAACCTCGTCTGGTCCGGTCCCGGGAAACTGGAACGCGAGGAGATCCCCGCGGTCCCCGCGGAGATCTCGGAGCTGATGCACGAGGTGTCCAGCACCGGAAAACTCGTCGAATAACGAGGAGCCCACGACCGCATGCCGTCGCAGGAGCCCGGACCCGGCGCCGACCCGGACGCCCCCGGACCGGATACCCCCGGACCCGACCTGGAGCGGGCCGAGGAGGTGTTCCGGGGCGTCCGGGGCCGCCTGTTCGGGATCGCCTACCGGGTCCTGGGGTCGGCCACCGAGGCCGAGGACGTGCTCCAGGAGGCCTGGATCCGCTGGCAGACCTACGACCGGTCGACCGTGCGCGAACCCGAGGCGTTCCTGGCCACGACCGTGACCCGGCTGGCGATCAACGTGGCGCGGTCGGCGCGGGCCCGGCACGAGTCCTATGTGGGGCCCTGGCTGCCGGAGCCGGTGGACACCGCCGCCGACCCGGCGCTGGGCGCCGAGCGCGGCGCGGTCCTGGAGATCGCCGTGCTCATGCTGCTGGAGCGGCTCACGCCCACCGAGCGCGCCGCCTACGTGCTGCGCGAGGCGTTCGACTACCCCTACGACCGGATCTCGGAGATCATCGGGCAGACCGCCGCCAACACCCGCCAGCTGGTGAGCCGGGCGCGGCGGCACGTGGCGCGGGAGCGCCGGGCCGGGGTCGAGGCGGCGCAGCAGAAGCGGCTGCTGACCGCGTTCGTGGACGCGGCCCGCAAGGGCGACCTGTCCGCGCTGGAGGAGCTGCTGGCCGACGACGTCGTCTCCTACTCCGACGGCGGGGGTGCCGTGCGCGCCTCGAAGTTCCCGGTGGTGGGGCGCGAGCGGGTCGCCAAGTACGTCCGCGCGTTCGCCGACCGCTTCTGGGAGGGCGTCGCGGTGGAGGAGGTGCGGGCCAACGGCGCGGCCGCGGTGCGCCTGTCCCGGGACGGGGAGGTCTTCGCGGTGGTCACCGTGGCCGCCTCCGAGGAGGGCATCGACCGGGTGCTGTGGCTGATGAACCCCGCCAAGCTCGGCGGTTTCGCCGCCTCCGCGGAGTCCTGAGGAGAAATCCCCCGAATCCGTTCCGCGGACCTGTCACAGGCGCGGGGGCCGCCCGGTCATAGCCGGTGAACGGTCGGCGCACAGGGCGCCGCCACCACCGGAAGGCGCGCATCATGACGAAGGTCGTCGTCATCGGCGGGACCGGGCTGATCGGTTCCGGGATCGTCGGGGAGCTCACCGCGCAGGGCCACGAGGCCGTCGCGGCCGCCCCGAACACGGGGGTGGACACCCTCACCGGCGAGGGGCTCGCGGAGGCGCTGGAGGGGGCATCGGTCCTCATCGACGTGTCCAACTCGCCGTCCTTCGAGGAGAGGGCGGTGATGGACTTCTTCACCACCTCGACCACCAACCTCCTGCGCGAGTCGGCGAAGGCGGGGGTGGAGCACTACGTCGCGCTGTCGATCGTGGGGACCGAGCGCTGGGAGTCCAACCCGTATTTCCGCGCCAAGATCGCCCAGGAGGCGCTGATCACCGGGTCGGACCTGCCGTACTCGATCGTGCACGCCACCCAGTTCTTCGAGTTCGCGCGCGCCATCGCCGACGAGGCCACGGTCGACGGCGTCGCGCGCGTGGCGGACACGGTGATGCGGCCGATCGCGGCCGCGGACGTCTCAGCCGCCGTGGCCGCGGTCGCGCTGGGCGCGCCGACCGGCGGCGTGACCGAGGTGGCCGGGCCCGAGGAGATCACCATGGAGGACCTGGTCCGGGCCCGCCTGGCGATCGACGACGACCCGCGCGAGGTCGTCGCGGGCAGGGAGAACCCGTACTTCGGCGCCGTCGTCGAGCCGGGCGCCCTGCTGCCCGGCGAGGGCGCGACCATCGCCACCACCCTCTACAAGGACTGGCTCGCCGCCCAGACCGCCCGGTGACGCCCTGAACCGGGGCGATGCGGTCACCCCCGCCGAGCGGGTGCGGGGGACAAGCGGGGCCGCCCTCGCCTCGCCGGGGCCCGGAACCTCTTCCGGGCCCCGGTTCCTCCCCCTTGCCGTCCCGGCGTTCCGGAGATTCGGGGCACCGGGACACTTCTCTCCCTTTCGGGACTCCCCCCTCGTCGCAGGTATCGCCCAGGGCGTGTCCCGTGGATGCCGCTCGTCGCGAGCAGGAGGGCTGCGCCGTAGGCGTCCGTTGAGGGTGGTGGCGGGCGACGGGCGGGCGTGCCAGGGCGTCGCGTAGCAGGGTGAGTATTCGCGGGACATGCCCTAGCGTTGGTGCTGATGACCGACAACGCACCTCCCGACCTGCGCGGACCCGACACGGAGACCGCCGGGCCGGGACGCCCCCCGACCTTCACCTCCTGGCTGCGCGAACGTTCCGACGAGGAGCTCGCCGCCCTGCTGTCCGTGCGGCCCGACCTGGGCCGCCCCGTCCCCGACGGCATCGGCGCCCTGGCCACCCGGGCCACCAACCGCAACACCGTCCTGCGGGCCCTGGAGGGGCTGGACGCCTTCACCCTCCAGGTCCTGGAGGCCGTCGTCGCCCTGGGCGACGACCGGATGTCCGAACCCGTGGGCGTCACCACCGCCGAGCTCACCGCCGCGCTGGCGCCGGGCGGGGACGACGGCGAGGACGCGGCCGGGCGGGAAGCCGTAGCGGCCGCCCTGGACGGCCTACAGCGCTCGGCGCTGGTCTGGCCCGACCGGGACCGGCTGCGCCCCGTCCAGGTGCTGCGCGACCTGCTGCCCGCCCCGGCCCGGCTGGGCCCGCCCGCCCGGGTGCTGCTGGCCGCGCTACCGCACGGCCGCCTCAAGCGGCTGGCCGGGGACCTGGCCCCCGGCGCCTCCGCGTCCGGCCCGGTCGAGGCGCTGGCCCGCCTGCTGTCCGACCCCGCCCGGCTCGACGCCCTGCTGGCCCGGGTCGGCGACCAGGCCCACCGCCTGCTGGACGGGATGGCCTGGGGTCCGCCGCACGGCACCGTCGCCGACGCCCGCCGCGACGTCGGGGTGGCCGACGCCGGGTCGCCGGTGGAGGAGCTGCTGGCCCGCGCCCTGCTGCTGCCCAGCGGCGACGACACGCTCACCCTGCCCCGGGAGGTGGGGGTGCGCCTGCGCTCGGGTGCGCTGTTCCGCGAGGTCGCGGCCGCTCCCCCGGGGTTCGCGGGCACCGCCCACGACGCCGACGGGGTGACCCGGTTCGCCGCCGGGCAGGCGTTCACGGTGCTGCGCGCCGTCGAGGAGCTGCTGGAGTCCTGGTCCGAGGAGCCCGGCGCGGTGCTGCGCAACGGCGGTCTGGGCGTGCGGGACCTGCGCCGGGCCGCCCGCACCATGGAGACCGACGACACCACCGCCGCGCTGCTCGTCGAGGTCGCCCACGCCGCCGGGCTGCTGGGCACCGACGACCGCGTCGAGGGCGAGTGGCTGCCCACCCGCGAGTACGACCTGTGGCGGGAGAGCCCGCCCGAGCGCCGCTGGCTGCGCCTGGCGCAGGCCTGGCTGGACACCGACCGGGTGCCCGCGCTGAGCGGTTCCCGCGACTCCGGCGGGCGGGTGCGCAACGTGCTCGGACCCGGGCTGGCCCGCCCGGCGGCCCCGCAGGCCCGCCGCGACGTGCTCGCCGAGCTGGCCACCGCCGAACCCGGGTTCTCCCCGGCCGCGGAGTCGCTGTCGGCCCGGCTCTCCTGGCGGCGGCCGCGGCGCCGCTCGCCCGTGTACACCGAGCTGGTGCAGACCGCGCTGACGGAGGCCGCCGCGCTCGGGTTCACCGGCCGGGGCGCCCTGGCCGGGTACCTGCGCCCGCTGCTGGAGGGCGACCCCGAGGCGGCCGCGGCGCAGCTCGCCGGGCACCTGCCCCGGCCCCTGGACCACGTTCTGGTGCAGGGCGACCTCACCGCCGTCGCCCCCGGACCGCTGGTCGCCGAGCTGGCCCGGGAGCTGGCGCTGATCGCGGACGTGGAGTCCACCGGCGGCGCCACCGTGTACCGGTTCACCGAGGACTCGGTGCGGCGGGGGCTGGACGCCGGGCGCGGCATCGCCGACATCCTCACCCTGCTGGAACGCCATTCGCGCACCCCGCTGCCGCAGGCGCTGCGGTACCTGGTGTCCGACGTGGGGCGGCGGCACGGGCGGCTGCGCGCCGGCTCGGCCTCCTCCTACCTGCGCTGCGACGAGCCCGCCCTGCTGGACGAGGTGATGGGCGACCGGCGCACCGAGATGCTGGGGCTGGTGCGGCTGGCGCCGACCGTGGTGGCCGCCGGGGTGAGCCGGGCGGCGCTGGTCGACGGGCTGCGCCGCCTGGGGCACCACCCCGTCGCCGAGGGCGGGGACGGGGCCATGCGGCTCTCCCGGCCCGAGGCGCGCCGCGCCGAACCCGTGGAGGTGCCGCCCGATCCGCCGTCCGTCGCCCCCACCGCCGAGCGGGTGCGCGAGACCGTGCGGGCGGTGCGCGCCGGCGACGCGGCCGCCACCGTGGCCCGCCGCAGCGTTCCGCTGCCCGAGGACGGGCCGCCCGGCTCCCGGGCGGGGGCGGTGCTGGAGGTGCTGTCCCGGGCCGCCGCGGACGGCCGGCGCCTGTGGATCGGCTACACCGACACCGACGGCCGCCAGGGCGGGCGGATCATCGGGCCCTCGTCGGTGGACGGCGGGTTCGTCACCGCCCACGACGAGACCCGGGGCGCGGTGCAGCGCTTCGCGATCCACCGGATCACCGCCGTGGCCGAGCTCGAAGAGGACGATCGGAGCGGCACGCCGTAGGGTGGGACCCGGTTGCCAGTCGGCCCTCGGACAAACGAGAGACACCCCCATGAGCAATGCGCCCCTGCCCCCCGGAGCCTCGTCCCCCCGTGAGCACGGCCGCGACGGCGACGGGCGCGACGGCGAGCGCGGCCGGGCGGCCGACACCTCCCCGGCGCGCGGGGAGGGGGCCGCGGCGGGTCCGGCCGCCCCGGTCTCCTCGGGCGCGGCCGACAGCTCCACGATGGCGCTGATCCTGCACGCGCTCACGCTGCTGTGCTGCGGCAACTGGATCTTCGGGGTCGCGGGCATCGTGTTCGCGATCCGGGCCGCCCACGCGCGCGACCGGGGGCGGCCCGGCCGGGCCGAGATGCTCACCCGGTACTCCTGGTACTGCCTGGGGGCGGCCGGGGTGATGCTGTTCGTCATGCTGGTGCTGACGTTCGTGGTGTTCACGCAGAGCGGGTCCTGGATCCAGGGCATCGTGCCGGTGACCAACTACTGAGCCGCGGAAGCCGGGGAGCCGCGGAGGTCCGGGGGCCGGGGAACCGCGGGAACGGCCCTCCGGGAACCCCGGCCGGGTCACCGGCGTCCCATCGGACAGGGGCGGGTACACCTGTGACCGTGGGGTCCGAGTGGTCATGAGGGCCGGGAGGCCGCGGGAGGGGGAGCACATGCCGGGGGGATCGGGGAGTCCCAGGGATTTCTGGGAACGGGAGCAGGGCGCCTCCCGGCGCTCGGTCGCTCCCGCGCCCGCGCGCACACCCGCGCGCGCCGCCGCCCCGGCCGGGCCCGCCGCACCCGCCGCGTACACACGCCCGTACGCCTATCCGCCCGCGGACCCGCCGCCGACCGGCCCGCCCCCGCGCGTGGGAGGCACGGTCGCCGCCCTGGTGGTGGCGGCGCTGACCCTGGTCCCGCCACTGCTCGGGGTGTACCTGGGTCTGTGGTTCCTGCTCCTGGGCAGTAACATCCCCGGGATCGCACTCGCCATCGTGGCGCTGACCAAGGTCCCCGACACGGACGAGGTCGAGCGGTACCTGCGGTACACCTGGGCCTGCAACCTGGCTTACGGGCTGCTGGGCGTACCCGTGATGATCATCGTCCTGTTCGCGTTCGTGATGGCCCTCGCGCTCGGCTACTGAGCCGGACCCGCCACCACACCCCCACCGAAGGAAAACCACCGTGACCCAGAGCCCGCACGACCCCTACGACCCGTACAAGGACGCGTCCGGCGGCTACGCGGCCCCCGGCAACGACCCCTACGGCCAGCCCTACACCCCTCCCGGCCCCACGCCCGGCTACGGCCCCACCCCCGGTTACGGCCCCACGCCCGGCTACGGTCCGGTGTCCCCGTACCCGATGCCGCAGGCCAAGCCCGAGTACGAGGGCCGGGCCATCACCGCGCTCGTCCTGTCCTGCGTCCAGCTGGTGCTGTGCTGCGGTGTCACCGCGGTCCCCGGCATCGTGTTCGGCGCCCTGGCCATGGCCGAGAAGCAGGACCTCGAACGCGGGGCGCGCCTGACCAGGAACGCCTGGCTCTCGGTGTGGATCAACTTCGGGGTGATCGGCCTCGCCATCGTGTCGTACATCGCGTTCATCGTGATCGCCATCGCCTCGTCGGCCTGACCCGGGCATGATCGGGGCCCGCGGTGCGTTGCACCTGGGGCCGCCCCTCCCGATGGAAGGTTCCGTGTGTCCTGCCTGATCGTCCAGTCCGACAAGACCCTCCTGCTGGAGGTCGACCACGAGCTCGCCGGCGAGTGCCGCCGCACCATCGCCCCCTTCGCGGAGCTGGAGCGGGCGCCCGAGCACGTGCACACCTACCGGATCACCCCGCTGGCGCTGTGGAACGCCCGCGCCGCGGGGCACGACGCCGAGCAGGTCGTTGACGCCCTGATCCGCTTCTCGAAGTTCCCCGTGCCGCACTCGCTGCTGGTGGACATCGCCGAGACGATGGACCGGTACGGGCGGCTGCGGCTGGAGGGCGACCCGGTGCACGGGCTGGTCCTGCGCTCCTCCGACCGGCCGGTGCTGGAGGAGGTCGTCCGCTCCAAGCGGGTCGCGGGCATGCTGGGCGATCGGCTGGGCGACGACTCCGTGGCGGTGCACCCCAGCGAACGCGGGAACCTCAAGCAGGCGCTGCTCAAGATCGGGTGGCCCGCCGAGGACGTGGCCGGGTACGTCGACGGCGAGGCCCACCGGATCGACCTGCTCCAGGACGGCTGGGAGCTGCGCGACTACCAGCGCGCCGCCGCCGAGGGCTTCCACGCGGGCGGTTCGGGCGTGGTGGTCCTGCCCTGCGGGGCGGGCAAGACCGTGGTGGGCGCCGCCGCGATGGCGATGACCGGGGCGACCACGCTCATCCTGGTCACCAACACCGTCTCGGTGCACCAGTGGAAGAGCGAGCTGCTCAAGCGGACCTCGCTCACCGAGGACGAGATCGGCGAGTACTCGGGCACCCGCAAGGAGATCCGGCCGGTCACCATCGCCACCTACCAGGTGATGGCGGCCAAGCGGAAGGGCGTGTACACGCACCTGGAGCTGTTCGACGCCCGCGACTGGGGCCTGGTGGTCTACGACGAGGTGCACCTGCTGCCCGCGCCGATCTTCCGGATGACCGCGAACCTCCAGGCCCGGCGGCGGCTGGGGCTGACCGCGACGCTGGTGCGCGAGGACGGCCGCGAGGGCGACGTGTTCTCGCTCATCGGCCCCAAGCGGTACGACGCGCCGTGGAAGGACATGGAGAACCAGGGCTGGATCGCCCCGGCGGACTGCGTCGAGGTGCGGGTGGACCTGTCGGAGTCCGAGCGGCTGGCGTACGCGACGGCCGAGCCGGAGGACCGCTACCGGTTCTGCGCGTCCTCCGAGGCCAAGACCGCGGTGGTGCGGGAGCTGGTGGAGCGGCACGCCGACGAGCAGGTGCTCGTGATCGGCTCCTACATCGACCAGCTGGACGAGCTGGGCGCGGCGCTGGACGCCCCGGTGATCAAGGGCGAGACCCGTACCAAGGAGCGGGAGCGGCTGTTCGACGCGTTCCGGTCCGGGGAGCTGCGGATCCTGGTGGTGTCCAAGGTCGCCAACTTCTCGATCGACCTGCCCGAGGCGGGGGTGGCGGTCCAGGTGTCGGGGTCGTTCGGCTCCCGGCAGGAGGAGGCGCAGCGGCTGGGCCGGGTGCTGCGGCCCAAGACCGACGGCCGGTCGGCCCGGTTCTACGCGGTGATCGCGCGCGACACCCTGGACCAGGACTACGCGGCGCACCGGCAGCGGTTCCTGGCCGAGCAGGGGTACGCCTACCGGATCACCGACGCCGCCGACATCCTGGCCGGCGGCGAGGTCTGAGGGGTGGGTCTCCGGGACCCGGGAGGTCCGGGGCTCAGAACGAGGGCAGCCCGCCGATGACGTAGGTCCCGGCGGCGATGACCCATGCGATGAGGGAGTAGCTGAGGGTCCGGGTGCGCAGCGCCCGGTCCTCGCGCACGCCCGGGGCGGCGAAGGCGGCGACCAGCAGGGCCAGGCCGAGCAGGGCGGGGATCGCGGAGGCCAGCGCGAAGAGCTGGGTCTGGGCGGCGCAGGCGGTGTAACCGGAGGTGCCGGGATCACCACAGAACACGTCGTACCCCGATCGGATCGTTCAGTGCGGACGGGACACCCCGACCGTACCGTTTCGGCGGAGGCCCCCGGTCGGCCCATGCCGACCGTAACCCCGGGTACGCGATTTTCGTGATCCAGGACACTTTCCCCCCTTTACACGAACCCGGATCGTGTCCAATCATGGGCGGGACGGCCACGCCCCCCGGCGCCCCTCCCGACCCCTCTCGGAGGTCCACCCATGTCCGACCGCACCGGCTTCCACTCCCTGCGCGGCGGCGGCCTGAACTGGGACTCGCTGCCCCTGAAGCTGTTCGTCAAGGGCAACGCGAAGTTCTGGGACCCGGCCGCCATCGACCTGTCCCGGGACGCCGAGGACTGGAAAACCATCGGCGAGGCCGCGCAGAAGCGCATCCTGCGGCTGTGCGCGTTCTTCGCCGCGGGCGAGGAGGCGGTCACCGAGGACCTCCAGCCGTTCCTGCGCGCGATGGCCGCCGAGGGGCGGCTGGGCGACGAGATGTACCTGACCCAGTTCGCGTTCGAGGAGGCCAAGCACGTCCAGGCGTTCCGGCTGTGGCTGGACGCCATCGGCGTGTACGACGACCTGCACGAGTACGTGGAGGAGAACCCGGGCTACCGGGCGCTGTTCTACGAGGAGCTGCCGTCCTCGCTGGAGGCGCTGCTGGACGACCCGAGCCCGCGCAACCAGGTGCGCGCCTCGGTCACCTACAACCACATCGTCGAGGGGTCGCTGGCGCTCACCGGGTACTACGCCTGGAACCACATCTGCACCGTGCGCGACATCTTCCCCGGGATGCGGCAGATCGTGCGCCGGATCGGCGACGACGAGCGCCGCCACATGGCGTGGGGCACGTTCACCTGCCGGCGGCACGTGGCCGCCGACGACGCCAACTGGGCGGTGGTGAGCGAGCGGCTGGAGGAGCTGCTGCCGCACGTGATGACCACCGTCGACCGGGGCGAGAAGGCCTCGGAGTCCACCCCCGAGAGCGCGCAGTACGAGCTGCCCCCGGGCGAGCTGCTGCGCTACGCCTCCGACCGGGCGCTGCGCCGGCTGGGCGCCATCGAGTCCGCCCGCGGCGTGCCGGTGGCGCAGATCGACCTGGACGCCTCCCCCGAACGCCTGGAGGAGGAGTTCGGCGAGGAGGACCGGGCGGCGATGGAACGCCTGTGAGGGCGGGGACCCGGCCCTCTGCCCGATGGGCCCCGGCTCGGCGGCCCCGGACGGCGGCTCCGGCTCAGCGGCCTTCGAGGAGCACCAGGTCGATGGCGATGGCCGAGGCGACCACCATGGTGCGCAGCGGCTCGGGCAGCGTCGGGTAGCGGTGGTGCAGGGCGTAGGAGTCGGCCGAGGTGAACAGCTCGCCCAGGTCGGGGACGCGCCGGTCCACCCGGGCCACCTCGTGCCCCCGGGTGTCGTTGATCCGGAAGTCGCGCGAGAGGAAGTCTCCCTCGATCGACCCCAGCGGCCGCTTCCACGGGTCCAGCAGGCCGAACTTGGCCTTGAAGAACGCGACGTCCTGCTCGATGCTGCCGACCGGCCGCCCGTCCGGCCACTGCACGGTGGTCGTGGCGGTCATCCACGACCACTGCTTCTCGATGACCAGGCGGGGGCCGCGCCCGTCGTGCACGACGACCCGGCGGTTGGAGGAGACCCCGTAGGACGCGGCGAAGTGGCGGGCGATCCGCTTGCCGGTGTCCAGCCCGTCCTCGCGCACGTGCGCGAGCTGCCGGCCGTGCCCGTCGAAGCAGTGGTACTCGGACTCGTCGACGAAGAAGCGTTTCGGCTGCCTCACCAGCAGGGGGTTCGCGGAGAAGAAGTCCATGCCGGAACTTTAGGGCGTACGCTCCGGTCCCGCCCCCGCCGGGCGGGACCGGAACCGGTCAATCCCCGGCCCCTACGGCGCCCCCTGAAACTCCGCGCTGTCCTCGGGGTGCCAGAGTTCGCGGCGGCCGCGCTGGGCCTCCAGTGCGATCCGCCCGAACGGCTCGGTCCGCCAGTCGCCGCCGTCGTCGTCCAGGTGGTCGGCGTACAGGACCTCGCCCTCGCGCGAGAGCACGTAGAGGGAGTCCACCAGCCGGTGGGTCTCCAGGAACTCGACGGTGTTGGGCACGCCCTGGTAGAAGCGGTCGTGCAGGTGCTCGGGCATCCAGCGGCCGAAACCCTGCTGCTCCCGGGAGAGGCGGTAGCGGTCCACGATCGCGAACCGGCTGGCGGAGGCGTGGACGGCCAGGAACGCGACCTCCACCCGGTAGCCCGCCTCGCGGAACCCCCGCACCCACTCGGCCGCCCAGTCGGCGCGCCCCAGCGGGTGGCTGCACACCACGTCCGTCCGGCCGGCGCGGATGTACTCCATGGCGGGGACGTGCAGCACCCCGACCTGCGCGGCGACCGCGTGCGAGGCGGCCCGGTCGTCGCGGCGCATCGCCCGCTCGTAGTCCGGGGACAGCCGCATCAGGTCGTCGCCGTCGTAGCTGACGGTGCCCTCGGGCAGGGCCGGCAGCAGCAGCCGCTGGAGGGTGGACTTGCCCGATCCGGGCTGGCCGCCGAAGAGCAGCAGCCGGGGGTGCTCGCGGGCCTTGCCGGTGAGCCGGTCGCGCAGCCCCAGGTCGAAGAGCTCGGCGGCGTCGGCGGCCGGGAGCGGGTCCACCGGTTCGCCGGTGTCCGGGACCGGTTCGGCGCGCAGCTCGGCCAGGGTCCGGGCGAGCTCGTCGCCCGCGCGCTCGACCTCGTCCGGGGTGAGGAAGGGCAGCCGGGCCTCCCGCGCCAGCAGGTCGGCGGCCCGGTCGCGCAGACCGCGGGCCGTGCAGGCGCCGATGGCGGCGCTGAACAGGTTGTAGGCCCGCTCCCGGGCCAGGCGCTGGCCCTCGGTCTGCGGGGGAACGGCCCCCGTGGGGCTCTCCGCGAGGAGGGGCCCGGCCGTGGAGGCCGACCGGGGTTCCGCCGCCGGGGCGGCCGCCCCGGGTTCGAACGCCCCGGGGGCCGGGGTCGTGTCCGTCGCCATGCCGTCACCCTTCCGGGGGCCGCGGTCGGCCCCGCAGTCGTTGACACAGGGTGATGGTAGTGCGTCCCGGCGGAGCCGGTGGGCGGTTTCGGCGGCCGGTACCGGACGCGGTGCGGCGCCTGTGGCACCCGCGACCCGTGCGCCTCGGGGGTCGCACGGGTCGCGGGCGCCTCAACCCCGCACGGGCCGGGCGGCGGGGGGTGTCCGCCCGGCCCGCGGGGTCAGGCCGCCGAGCAGGCCACCGCGGGCACCGTGTTGGTGCCCGTGTGGGAGCCGGTGAACCCGAACTCGGCGGTGGCGCCCTGCCCGAGGGCGCCGCCCCAGTCCGGGTTCAGCGCGGTGACCGCGCCCCCGGAGGAGGTCACCCGGGCGTTCCACGCCTGGGTGACGGTCTGCCCGTCGGCGAACTCCCACTCGACCCGCCAGCCGTTCACCGGCGTGTGCGCGGTGACGGTGACGGTCGCCTGGAACCCGCCGCCCCAGTCGTTGTCGACGCGGTAGGACGCGGTGCAGTCGCCGTCGGCGGGCGGCTGGGAGGGCTCGCCCGAGGGGACCTCGGTGGGCCCCTCGGTGGGCTCCTCCGGGGGGTTCCCGGAGGCGTTGACCGCCATCTCGTAGGCGAGGTCGGGGACGAACGACCCGGCGGGCCCGGCGCAGCCGTCGGCCTCGCCGGGCAGCTTGACCCACAGGAACGCGTCGACGGCCGGGTCCCCGGTGTTCGTGGTGCTCGGGGTGCCCAGCGCCCGGCCCGGCGGGTCGCACCACTCGCCGTCGGCGGCGGGCCCGTTGCCGTTGCGGCTGGTGTCGACCACCGCGCCCAGCCCCTGCACCCCGGTGGCGGCGATGACGGCCTTGGCGAAGGCGACCTCGTCGGCGCTGTGCCGGTAGTTGGAGGTGTTGGTGGAGACGCCGTCGGCGCTGTTGGCGATGTCGGCCCCGTTGAGCAGCTGGGCGGCCCGGGACGGGCTGAGCCAGGCCGAGTGGCCGATGTCGAAGTAGACGCGGGCCTGGGAGGACCCGGCCTTGAGCGCCTTGCCGGCGTAGGCCATGGAGTCCAGCAGCGCCTGGGTGTCCCCCGGCTCGGTGCACCCGCTGACCAGCGGCAGGGCGTCGGGTTCGACGATGATGGAGGCGGGTCGGCCGCCGAGCCCGGCGGCGACCTCGTCCACCCACTGGCGGTACGCCTCGTGGGAGGGCGCCCCGCCGCCGCTGTGGTTGCCGCAGTCGCGGCCGGGGATGTTGTAGACGACCATGATGGGCACCTGCCCGGCCGCGTCGGCGGCGGAGACCAGCGCGTCCACCTGGCCGCGGACGGTCGCGGGGTTGTGCTGGGTGAACCAGCTGCCCTGGGCGACCGAGGCGATGCGTTCCTCGATGACGGCGGCCCGGGGGTCGCCGGGGTTGGCGGCCGCCCAGCGGGCGGCGGAGGTGTCGGGGTTGACGTAGAAGCCGGTGTCGGCGGCGGCCGGGGTCACGGTGAGCGCGACCGCGGCGGCGGCCAGGATCGCCATGGATCCGGCGGCCGCGGCGCCCAGCGCCGCGCGCAAGCGGGATGTGCGGGACATGTGTGTTCCTTGGACGGCTCGTGCTTCGGATGGTCCCCACCACCTGGGAGCGCTCCCAGTCCGCCCGTAACGTAACCCGCACCCACCGTGCCCGCCCAGGGGGGCAACGGCGGTGTTTCCGAATGGTTACCTGGCCCTCCCGTCGCCCTCCACCGCCCTCCCGCCGAGAATCAGAAGGTCCTCAAGGGACGGCCTCCGGCCGCAGACCCCATCCCACTCCGCGCATGTCCCGTCCGGTCCCCTCTACCCTGGGACCCATGTCCGCCTCCACCACACCGCCCGCCGTCATCGACGCCCTGGCCTGGGTGCACGTCCGCGACGGCCGGGTCCTGTGCGTCCGCTCCCGCGGGCGCGACGTCCTCTACTCCCCCGGCGGCAAGCGCGAACCCGGGGAGACCGACGAGCAGACCGTCGCCCGCGAGGCCCGCGAGGAGGTCGGCGTCACCCTCGTCCCCGGCACCTTCCGCCTCGTCACCGTCGTCGACGAGGTCGCCCACGACCAGGCGCCCGGCACCCGGGTCCGGATGGCCTGCTACGCCGCCGACCACGAGGGCGAGCCGCGCCCCAGCGCCGAGGTGTCCGAGATCGCCTGGGTCGGCCACGCCGACCGGGACCGCTGCGCGCCCGCCACCCAGCGCCTGATCGAGCGGCTGCACGCCACCGGAGAGGTGCGCTGAACAGGGCTTTCGCCGCCGGAAAATGAGTGGCCCCGGGCACCCGCTCGCAATTACAGTCCGTGTGTGCGCGACCTTCCCCAGCCTCCGGGCGTTCCCGACCACCGCTCCGCCGACCGCTTCCTGCTCTGGATGGCACGCAAGGAGTGGCGCTCACTGCTGTGGGCGGGGACCCTCGCGAGCGGGTTCACCGCGAGCACCGTCCTGCTGTCCGCCGCCATCGGCGGGGCCCTGGACTCCGCGCTGGACACCCGCTCGGTACTGTCCTGGGCCGGGATCCTGACCGCGGTCATCACCGCCAGCGTCGTGTTCATCCCGCTGGTGCACCGGGCCGAGTGCTTCAACTGGTACGCCGCCGCCTACCGCACCGTGCAGGTGATCTGCTCGCGGTCGGCGGACCTGGGACCCACCCTGACCCGGCGGCTGCCCTCCGGCGAGGTCATCGCGGTGGGCACCGAGGACATCGAGCGGATCGGCGACTTCTGGGAGCGGTCCGCGATGTTCGTGGCCTCCCTGGCCGCCATGGTGGTCGTGGCCGTCCTCATGCTCACCTCGCACGTGACCTTCGGGCTCATCGTGCTCGTCGCCGTGCCGCTGATCATGCTCGGCATCGCCCCGGTGCTGCGCCCCCTGGCCCGGCGCCAGGAGCACCAGCGCACCCGCAAGGCCGAACTCACCACCCGGGCCTCCGACCTGGTCGCGGGTCTGCGCGTGCTGCGCGGCGTGGGCGGCGAGCGCACCGTCGGCGAGCGGTACCGCGAGGAGTCCCAGGAGGTGCGCGCCGCCGGGGTGCGGGTGGGCTGGATGGACGCCGCCCTCCAGGCGCTGCGCGAGCTGTACCCGGGGCTGCTGCTGGTCGGGATCGTCTGGTACGGCGCGCGCCTGGCCCTGAACGGGGAGATCAGCGTCGGGCAGCTGGTGGCGTTCTACGGGTTCACCACCAACCTGGCCATGGCGGTCCGCTACCTGATGGACAGCGTGTCCCGGTACATCTCCGCGCGGGTCGCCGCCGGCCGGGTGACCCGGGTGCTGTCCCTGGCCCACGACCACCCCGACCCCGAGACGCCCGCCGAGGCGCCGACCGGCCCCTGCGGACTGCACGACCCGGCCAGCGGGGTGCGCGTCCCGGCGGGGCTGCTCACCGCCGTGGTGTGCGCCGACCCCGCGGACGCCACCGGGATCTCCGCCCGGCTGGGCCGCTACGCCGAGGGCGGCCACCTGGTGGAGGAGGCCACCGGGCGCTCGGTCCCGCTGTCGGACCTGCCGCTGCGCGAGGTGCGCCGCCGCGTCCTGGTCGCAGCCAACGACGCCCACCTGTTCTCCGGGCCGTTGCGCGACGAACTGTCGCCCGACGGCGGCCTCTCCGAGGAGAGGCTGGCCGAGGTGGTGCGGGTCGCCGCCGCCGAGGACGTGGTCCGCCAGTCCCCGGACGGGTGGGACGCGCTGCTCACCGAACGCGGCCGCGAGTACTCCGGCGGCCAGCAGCAGCGGCTCCGGCTGGCCCGGGCGCTCGCCCACGACCCCGACGTCCTGGTGCTGGTGGAGCCCGCCTCTGCCGTGGACGCCCACTCCGAGGCCGCCATCGGAGCCCGGCTGGCGGCCGAGCGCTCCGGGCGCACCACGGTGCTGGTCACCACCAGCCCGCTGCTCCTGGACCGCACCGACCACGTGCGGTTCGTCCGCGAGGGCCGGGTGGTGGCCGAGGGCACCCACCACGACCTGCTGGCGTCCGAACCCGGATACGCCGCCACCGTTCTGCGCACCGTGCTGGAGGAACAGCCGTGACCGCCACCGACGAACGCCGGGGCCTGCTGCCGGTCGCCCCGTCCCCGATGGTGTGGGCCCGGCTGTCCGGCCTGCTGCGCGGCCACGGCGCGATCCTGGCCGCGGTGGTCGGCCTGTACGGGCTGGCGGCGCTGGCCGCGCTGGCGCCGCCGTGGATGCTGGGCCGGATCATCGACGCGGTGCGCGCCTCGGCCGATCCCGGGCGGATCGACACGATGGCGCTCATCGTGGTCGGCGCCCTGCTCTGCCACGCCGCGCTCACCCTCGTGTCGGTGGCGCTGTCCATCCGGTTCGGCGAGGCGGTCCTGGCCGAGCTGCGCGAGGGCTTCGTGCGGGCCGTGCTGCGCCTGCCGCTGGGCACCGTGGAGCGCGCGGGCAGCGGCGACCTGATGGCGCGCACCGGCCGCGACGTCGGCCACCTCAGCCACACCGTCCGCCACTCGATCCCGGTGATGGTGGTGAGCGGGGTGACGGTGGTCGTCATCTTCGGCGCGCTCACCGTGCTGCACCCGGTGCTGCTGCTCGCCTGGCTGCCCTCGGCCCTGGTCGTCTGGCTGTCCACCCGCTGGTACGCCCGCCGCGCCCCGGGCGGCTACCTGCGGGAGCTGGACGCCTACTCCGAACTCACCCAGGGGGTGACCGACACCGTCGAGGGCGCGCACACCCTGGAGGCCCTGGGCCGCCAGGACCGCCAGCGGCGGCGCACCGACGAGCGGGTCCGCCGCGCCTACCTGACCGAGCGGTACACGCTGTGGCTGCGCACCGTGTGGTACCCGACGCTGGAGTTCTCCTACGTGCTGCCCACCGCGGTGACCTTCGTGGTGGCGGCGTACCTGCACGCGCAGGGGGAGCTGACGGTCGGGCAGATCGCCACGGCGATGTTCCTGGCCACGCAGGTGGTGCGGCCGGTCGACCTGCTGCTGGACCAGGTGGACAGCCTGATGATGGGCTTCACGAGCCTGCGCCGCCTCATCGGCGTGGAACTGGTCGAGGACGCCGCCGAGGACGCCGCCCCCACCGCCCCGGGGACACCGGGCACCGTGGAGATCTCCGGGCTGCGCTTCGGCTACACCGACACCGAGGTCCTGCACGGGGTCGACCTGTCCCTGGCCCCGGGCGAGCGGCTGGCCGTGGTGGGCCCCAGCGGGGCGGGCAAGTCCACCCTGGGCAAGCTCATCGCGGGCATCCACACGCCCACCTCCGGAACCCTCCGGGTGGGCGGCCGGGACCTCACCGGCCTGGCCCCGCAGGCCCGCCGCGAGAAGGCGATCCTGCTCAGCCAGGAGAGCCACGTGTTCCGCGGGACCGTCGCCGAGAACCTGGCGCTGGCCCTGGACCGCGACGAGGTCGACCGCGACGCCCTGTGGCGGGCGCTGGCCGCCGTGGACGCCGACGACTGGGTGCGTTCCCTGCCCGACGGCCTGGACACCCGGGTGGGTTCGGGCCACCTGGCCCTGGACCCGGCCCACGTGCAGCAGCTGGCCCTGGCCCGCGTGGTACTCGCCGACCCCGAGGTGCTCGTCCTGGACGAGGCGACCTCGCTGATGGACCCGGGCTCGGCCCGCCACCTGGAACGCTCCCTGGCGGGCGTGCTCGCGGGCCGCACGGTGGTGGCGATCGCCCACCGCCTGCACACCGCCCACGACGCCGACCGCGTCGCGGTCGTCGAGGACGGCCGTGTCTCCGAGCTCGGCTCCCACGACGAGCTCCTGGCCGCCGGCGGCTCCTACGCCGCCCTCTGGCACGCCTGGCACGGCGACTCCTGACCCACTGGGATCAGATGGTCCCTCCGTCAGGTGTGGGGAACAGGGAGGTATCGAGTTCGATCCCGAGGGGCTCGGGAAGTTCGATGGTCTCGCCGAAGCGCACGCTGGTCGCCTGGTGGTACATGCCGTTACCAGGCTGTCCGTAGAGCGTCACCGAGGGCCCGCCATCGGCCCAGGCGTCGATGAGCAGGTAGAGCGGCACGGGTGCGTGGGCGTAACCCCACAGCTTCTGTTTGCGATCGGTGCCGGTACTGCTCTTGGAGACGATCTCCACCACGAGTTCGGCCTCATCCGCAGGGCAGGGGGTCCGACTCGGGTCGCGCATGACCTTGTCCGGCATGACGACCAGGTCGGGCACGAACAGGCGCTCGACGACCGGGATCTGGATACCCAAAGTCTGTAGGACATGCTGATCATCGGGAATGGCACGCACGAGTGCGCGGTGCACCAGGGACGCGATGAGGTTGTGCGGATCGGAAGGGGGGGCCACCAGTACGACTCCATTGCCGTCGAGGATCTCGGCCCGCCAACCGTCGGGCACGTCCAGCTCTCGCCAGGTGCCGAGAAGGTAGTCCCATCGCGACGTCTCCGTCTCCGGAGCGATCTCCGTCATAGCCAGACTCATCTCGTGTTGCACCTCCGGACAGGAGCGTAACGCTCCGTGCACCCGCCCGCCCGACACTTCGCAGAATAACCTCCGGACTCCTCCCGGCGCAGGACCCCGGGGCGGCCCGGGAAAAGCGAAACCGGGCGGCCCCGAGGGGCCGCCCGGTCGTCGCGGGCTGAGGTCGCGTATCCGACCTCGAACTCGGCGGACCTAGAAGTCCATGCCGCCCATGCCACCGGTCGGGTCGGCCGCGGGGGCCGCCTTCTCCGGCTTCTCGGCGATGACGGCCTCGGTGGTCAGGAACAGACCGGCGATGGAGGCCGCGTTCTGCAGAGCGGAACGGGTGACCTTGGTCGGGTCGATGACGCCGTCCTTGAACAGGTCGGTGTACTCACCGGTGGCGGCGTTCAGGCCGAACCCGGGCTCCAGGTTGCGGACCTTGTCCGCCACGACGCCGCCCTCAAGGCCGGCGTTCACGGCGATCTGCTTCAGCGGCTCGGCGATGGCGCGGCGAACGATGTCGGCACCGATGGCCTCGTCGCCCTCCAGCTCCAGCTTCGCGAACGCGGGGACGCTGGCCTGCAGCAGCGCCACACCACCGCCGGGGAGGATGCCCTCCTCGACCGCGGCCTTGGCGTTGCGGACGGCGTCCTCGATGCGGTGCTTGCGCTCCTTGAGCTCCACCTCGGTGGCGGCACCGGCCTTGATGACCGCGACGCCGCCGGCCAGGCGGGCGAGGCGCTCCTGGAGCTTCTCGCGGTCGTAGTCGGAGTCGGTGCGCTCGATCTCGTTGCGGATCTCGTTGACGCGACCGGCGATGGCGGTGGCGTCGCCGGCACCGTCGACGATGGTGGTCTCGTCCTTGGTGACGACGATCTTGCGGGCACGGCCGAGCATGTCGAGCTCGGTGTTCTCCAGCTTGAGGCCGACCTCCTCGGTGATGACCTGGCCGCCGGTCAGCACGGCGATGTCGCCGAGCTGGGCCTTGCGGCGGTCACCGAAGCCCGGGGCCTTGACGGCGACGGACTTGAAGGTGCCGCGGATCTTGTTGACCACGAGGGTCTGGAGGGCGCCCTGCTCGACGTCCTCGGCGATAACGACCAGCGGACGGCCGGCCTGGAGCACCTTCTCCACGATGGGGAGGAACTCGTTGTTGTTGGAGATCTTGGAGTTGGCGATGAGGATGTACGGGTCCTCAAGGACCGTCTCCATGCGCTCCAGGTCGGTGGCGAAGTAGGGCGAGATGTAGCCCTTGTCGAAGCGCATGCCCTCGGCGAGCTCCAGCTCCAGCCCGAAGGTCTGCCCCTCCTCGACCGTGATGACGCCTTCCTTGCCGACCTTGTCCATCGCCTCGGCGATGGTCTGGCCGATCTGGGTGTCACCGGCGGAGATGGAGGCGGTGGAGGCGATCTGCTCCTTGGTCTCGATCTCCTTGGAGAGGTTGCCGAGCTCCTCGCTGATGCGGGCGACGGCGGCCTCGATGCCCCGCTTGAGGCTGATCGGGTTGGCGCCGGCGGCGACGTTGCGCAGGCCCTCGCGCACGAGCGCCTGGGCCAGGACGGTGGCGGTGGTGGTGCCGTCACCCGCGACGTCGTCGGTCTTCTTGGCGACCTCCTTGACGAGCTCGGCCCCGATCTTCTCCCACGGGTCCTCGAGCTCGATCTCCTTGGCGATGGAGACACCATCGTTGGTGATGGTGGGGGCGCCCCACTTCTTCTCCAGGACGACGTTGCGGCCCTTGGGGCCGAGCGTCACCTTGACGGCGTCAGCGAGCTGGTTCATGCCGCGCTCAAGGCCGCGACGGGCCTCCTCGTCGAACGCGATCAGTTTGGCTGCCATTGAGTTCTTGTCCTCCCGTGACCGGGCTGATACGCGATGGGACGAGGCGTGCGCCCGCGACGGACGACCGCGGGCCCACCGGCGACCCTGTTGCCGGCGGCCACGGTCTCGCAGCCTCGATCCGGTTTAGCACTCAGCCGGGGCGAGTGCTAACCAGATCCCTTTTTAGCACTCGGCATGGGAGAGTGCAAACGATGCGGTCACGATTCCACCACCTCTTCGACACGCGTTCACCTGCGCAAACCTCCCATCTGGCGGGATTTTCCGCTTCCGGCGGACGAGAGCCGACAGGCCTGGGGCACGGGTGACAGAGGTGGACAGGGGTGGCGGGTGTGCCGCGCGGTCCGGGGTGAGCGGGTGCCGCATGGCCAGGGAGGCGAGCGGCGGGGTCAGGCCGAGATCCGGCGCATCGCCCGCGACCCCAGCCCCAGGACCAGCAGGGTGGTCGCCAGGGCCACCGCCCAGCCGATGCCCACGGTCGCCGTCCACTCGCCCGCGAACAGCGCCCGCTCGGCGTCCACCACGTAGGCGATGGGGTTGGCCCGGGACAGCGCGTACAGCCAGCCCGGCGCCAGGTCCATCGGCAGCAACACCCCCGACAGCAGCATCAGCGGCATCACGGCGGTCTGCACGATGGGCGCGAACACGTAGGTCTGCCGGACCTTGAGGGCGACCAGGTACGACAGCGACGACAACCCGATCCCCAGCACGACGAGCAGCAGCAGGCCCACGACGAAGCCGAGCAGCGGGACGCGGAACCCGAACGGCGCGACCAGCACAACGATGAGCACCATCTGCATCGCCATGACGGCGACGTCGCGCAGCACCCGGCCCAGCAGCAGCGCCACCCGGCTGGCCGGGGTGGCCATCAGGCGTTCGTGCGCCCCCGAGGAGATCTCCGGCAGCAGCCCGAACCCGGCGAACCCGGCGGTGAACAGGCCGAGCATGACCAGCAGCCCCGGCACGAACCACTGCCAGGGGTTCTGCCCCTGCGCCCCGGCCAGGCCGGTGAGCAGCGGCGCGAACAGCACCAGGTACAGGACCGGCTGGAGCATGCCGAACAGCAGGAAGACCGGGCGGTGCAGCAGCGGCCGGAACTGGCGGACGAAGACGAGCCAGGTGTCCCGGAGCAGGGACGACGGCCGCGCGGCGGCGCCGATCGTGGTGGGGCCGGTGGCCGTGGTGGTGGCGGCGGTGCCGGTGCCGGTGCCGGTGGTGCCAGGGGTACCAGGGGCGCCAGGGGCACCGGTGGTGTCGTCGGGTTCGGTGGTCACGGGTTCTCCTCCCGCAGGCTGCGGCCGGTGAGGGTCAGGAAGACGTCGTCGAGGGTGGGGCGCTGCACCCGCACCGTGGTCAGGGCGACCCCGGAGGCGTCCAGGGAGCGCAGCAGCTCGGGCAGGGCGGCGTCGCCGCGTTCGACCCGCAGCCGCACCTGCGCCTCGCGGCCGGGGACGACCTCGACCTCGGTGGCGGTGGGCAGCTTTCCGGCGATCGCGGCGCCGGTGGCCGCGACCTCCCCGTCGGCGACGGTGAAGGTGACGAGGTCGCCGGAGACCCCGCCCTTGAGCTCGTCGGCGGTGCCGTCGGCGATGACCCGGCCGTGGTCGATGACCAGGACCCGCTCCGCCGCCTCGTCGGCCTCGTCGAGGTAGTGGGTGGTGAGGACGATGGTGGTGCCGTACTCCTCGCGCAGGCGGGTGATGTGCTCCCACAGGTTGGCGCGGCTGTGCGGGTCCAGGCCGGTGGACGGCTCGTCCAGGAACAGCAGCGGCGGCCGGTGGATGAGCCCCATGGCGATGTCGAGGCGGCGCCGCTGCCCGCCGGACAGCTTGGTGACGTCCCGGTTGGTCGCCCCCGACAGCTCCAGCATGTCGAGCAGCTCGGCGGTGCGCGCCTTGGCGGTCGCCCGGTCCAGCCCGTAGAGCAGGCCCTGGGTGTAGAGCTCCTCCCCGGCGCGCTGGTCCTCGCCGGCGCCGTGCCCCTGGCCCACGAACCCGATGCGGCGGCGCACCTCGGCGGGTTCGGCGCGCACGTCGCGCCCGGCGACGACGGCGGTGCCGGAGGTGGGTTCGAGCAGGGTGGTGAGCATCCGCAGGGTGGTGGACTTCCCGGCGCCGTTGGGCCCGAGCAGGGCGACGAGCTCGCCTTCGGCGATGTCGATGTCGATGCCCCGGACCGCCTCGACGGTCTCCTTGCCGACGCGGAAGTGCTTGGTGAGATCCCGTGTACGGATCATCCGCGACTCCTTATTCAAAGTTGAACACGGCCGAGTCTGCCCCACCGCGGCGGCATATTCAAGTTTTAATACGCGGGCGCACGGGCGCCCGGCCCGCGGCGCGGCGCTACCCCCGCGACTGCTCCACGGGCGGCAGCCCGAAGGCCCGCGGGCTGTCGTCGGCCATGGTGTAGTGCCCCTCCTCCAGCTCGCGGATGAGCCCGCGGGTCCACTCGATGCCCGCCCCCACGGTCAGCCGCCACAGGTTGAACAGCGGCCGCACGTGCTCGGGTTTGTCCCATTCGGCGGTGCTGAGCCGGGCCGCGTCGAGCACCTCGGCCGAGTCCCGCTCCAGCACGGTGAGGCGTTCCGCGAGCAGCTCGATCACCTCCTCACGCGGCAGCGAGGTCATCAGCGTGATCCCGGCGCACAGCAGCGCGTGGTCGTCGCCGGTGTGGGAGAGCGCCTTGCGCAGCAGCCGGTGCAGCTCGGCCTCGCCGTCCCCGGTGATCTCGTAGGAGACCCGCTCCACCACGTCGTCGCCCTCGGCGGTGACCTCCCGCAGCCTGCCCTCGGCGGTGAGCTTGCGCAGCGCGTGGTAGATGGACCCCCACTTGACGTTGGCCCACTCCGAGGCGCCCCAGTCCATCAGCTCGCGGCCGACCCGATACCCGTGGGCGCGCCCCGACATGCGCACCACACCCAGCACCAACAACCGTGTCGCCGACATCGCCGCCTCATCCGGAGCTCCCCGGGGGCGGTCCCCGGTGGGCCTCCAGATTACGGCGCCGTACACGGGCCCCCTGGTCTCGCCGACCCCACCGGCCGCGCAGACCCCTCAGACCTCGCCGGGCTTGCCAGTCCCACCGGCTGCACAAGAAGCCCGGGCCCCGCCAGTCCCACCGGCCGCACGGGACCCATCAGCCGTACAGGCTTCACAGGCCCCACCGGTCTCGCCAGCCCCGCGAACCTTACGGGCCGCACGGGACCCGCGGACCTCACAGGACCCTCGGGCCTCACCGGGCCCACCGACCGCACGGGACCCGTGAGCCTCGCCGATCCCACCGGCCGTGCAAACCCCTCAGGAGCCATCAGCCGTACAAGCTTCACAGACCCCATCGGTCTCGCCAGCCCCGCGAACCTTACGGGCCGCACGGGACCTGCGAACCTCAGCGGCCCCTCAGGACCCGCAGGTGTCACAGGGCCTGGAAGTAGCGGGAGATCGGCAGCTCCGTGAGGCCCGCCTTCTCGTAGGTGCGCCGGGCCGCGGCGTGCCCCTCGTCCCCGCCGGTCTCGATGACGGCCATGCCCATGCCCTGGGCGCGGATCCAGTCCACCGCGTGTCGGGTGAGCGCCTCCCCCGCCCCGGCCCGCTGGTGGTCGGGGTGCACGGCCAGCAGGGTGACCTCGCCGGTGTCGTCCTTGGGCCGGATCACCACGGCGTAGAACCCGGCGACCGCGCCGCCCCGGACGGCCACCCGCACGGTGGTGTCCGGGTCGTCGAGGGCGCCGCCGACCTCCGTGCGCTGGCTGTCCCGCCAGTCGGGGATCATCCGGTCGTAGATGCGCCCGCCGAGCACCCGCCGCAGCGAGGCGTGCACCGGCTCCCAGGCGCGCAGCGACAGCTCTAGCACCGCCTCGCGGTCACCGCTCCGGAAGTCCCTGATCTCGATACCCATACCGGCACCGTACTCAGCCCGGAGGCCGCCGGACAAAGGGTTTGTGCCCTGGCCCGACCCTGGAAAAGCCCTGATCCGCCCCTGGGGACGAGGGCGGCCCCGCGTCCTGGGGGACGCGGGGCCGGGGAGCCGCCGGGCCTCGCGAGC